>JAFDHR010000140.1 GCA_019308645.1 Deltaproteobacteria bacterium | reverse complement strand
TAGGGTTTAGCTGATTATTGGCGTAATTTTATGGTAGGTTGTCTCATTACAATGAAAATTTTTCCCATGATCTATTGTAGAACCCTTTTTATTTTATTCATGCTTCAGGGCTGCGTATCACTTTCTTTAATTGACGAAATTGCTCTAGCCTGATAATATCTACTTCGTTCATTTGAAACCTCCTGTTTAAGTTTATAGTTTTTTAGTTCTTTTCACTTATTACTTAACAGGAGGTTTCTTTTTTTGGTAGATAGATAATAATTTTTTTCTATTCTATCCTTAGGGATGTAACCCTTTGATATCTTAATATATAACGCTCGTGCAGAGATTGCATAATTCTTCAAAGATACTTCTTCTCCAGAGGGGGCTTCCCGTTTGAAGCCAAGCGTATCACACATGAATTAGTAACTCCAAGATACCGCGCTACTTCAGCCCCTGAATATCCCAATTCCCTTAGCGCTAACCAGGATAACACCTGCCTTGCTTCTACCACTTGCTGC
The DNA here is from genome assembly GCA_019308645.1 of Deltaproteobacteria bacterium. Next base: position 5,830 of record JAFDHR010000140.1, on the reverse strand, counting down.
CTTCTACTGCCCGATCGAAGTTCACCTTGAGATATATCGTGAACCTTGCTCACCTTTTGGGCCAGCTTTGACAAACCCATACGCTCGGAGGCAAGCCTCAGGTTCTCTTTGGTAAGGTCTTCGCTCTCAGAGAGAACCTGTTCAACGAAATCTCCATCCCCTAATATTCTTTGATCAGAGGCCTCTTTCTCACCCCGCCTCCTTAAGGCTAAAACAACCAGCCACCTAAACTTCTTATCAGGCCACCGCCTATCAGTTCAGGCCTCCTGCCCTACTCTATGCCTTCGGCAACAAATTTAAGATATCTTTTGGTGCCCACTTATATTATCTCGTCATTCCCGCGAAAGCGGGAATCCAATAGGTGGATATCTATCAGTATCCAAAAGCACTTTCCCTTATTTATTGAGCAGATACGATAATGCAATGAATTGGACGAAGATATTGTAATTATGGTCGAAAACCCAAGTAAAGTCAATTCTTTTGGGAGCTCATACCAGGATGTGTTTGATCAATCGGGAGTAGTTAAAAAATCTTGTAAATGTTGACCAATACGCTTACCAATTGCCTCTGGAGACAAAAAAAAGGATTAACCGAAAATCGGCTAATCCTTAACCCATCTATGGTGCCGAAGGCGGGAATCGAACCCGCACAGGCATTCACCCACTAAGTCCTGAACCTAGCGCGTCTACCAATTCCGCCACTTCGGCACAAAAGTTCCTTGATATATTGTGTAAAAAAACTTACCCTTATGCGCAATATTTGTCAATCATTTAAGTAATCTAACTTTTCAATTTAATGGGGTTATTGATGAAACAAGACCTTGAGTACTTATTGGATGTTGGAAGGCAAGCTGCACGATTAGCAGCAGAAAGGATAAAGACCATCTACGAGCAATATCTGTCGGGTGGGAATATTGATATCAGAGAAAAGGGTAAAGACGATCCTGTAACTGAAGCCGACATGGCTGCAAATCAGATTATCAAAGAAAAACTCAAAGGCATCTTTCCTGAACATGCTATTCTAACAGAGGAAGAGCCTGATACATGGAATAACACAGGATATGAATGGGTCTGGATGATTGACCCTCTGGATGGCACAAAGGATTTTATCAAGGCCAATGGTGAATTCGTTACTATGGTTGGCTTAACACATCGTGGTGAACCAACCATTGGTGTGGTAATAGAGCCAGTTACAGGGTTAGAATTTTATGCATGCAAGGGTTTGGGTGCCTATAAAAGCTGGCTGTCTCAAGGAAATACTTCATCAAGAGTAAAAATAAATGCTACCCCAGACCTGAAAAATTTACGCCTTGCTGTCAGCCGTTCGCACAGGGATCCAAAGGTAGATGAATTTATAAAATTGCTTTCTGTCCAGATGGAAATTCCTTCAGGAAGTGTGGGCAGGAAGTTGGCTCTGGTCATCAATGGCGAGGCAGATATATATGTGCACCCTTCCAGAGGTACGAAATTATGGGATACCTGTGCCTGTGACATTATTGCTTCAGAGGCCGGTGGTGTTCTCCTTTCAGGAACCGGGGAATCGATAAGCTATCTCAGACCATCCGGAGATGTTGAAAACCATTACGGCTTGCTGGTATGTCCAAATAGCATTTTAGACAAGGTAGTCTGGGCATCAAGGAAGGTGTGGGGGTTGGATTAACGGTATAGACCGTTTTAAGTGACTAAAATGAGCTAAAGTGCCTAAAGTGACTAAAATGAGCTAAAGTTATAAGAAACTAAATTGCCTCGATGATCGCAATGTACACAACAAACAAAACAAAGCTTTATTTAACATCGCTCATAAAACTCTACAATGGCCTTGGTAAGGGCATCCACGGTATATTCATCAGGTACTATATCTACCTTTAGTCCTTTTTCGACTGCCCTTTGAGCAGTAATTGACCCAATACAGGCAATCTTTGCCTTTAAAATCTCTTTAAAGATCGATCTACCTTTTAGCAGTGCCAAAAAATTATCAACGGTTGAAGGACTGGTAAAGGTAATCATATCTATTGCACTGTCTTTAAATAATGTACTTAATTGATCCTGACTGTATTCTGGCTTCACTGTCTGATATGCCTCAGCAACATCTACTATCGCTCCCAACTCAGTGAGTTTTTTAGGAATATAGTCACGTGCTATTACAGGCCTTGGCAGAAGAACCCTCTTCCCATAAAGTATTGATCTTTTTAATCCCTCCACAACGCCCTCTGCCCAATACTTATCAGGAATAAGATCAGGATTAATTCCCATATCCATTAAAGTTGCTGCGGTTCCTGGCCCTATAGCACCAATTTTAATACCTTTGAGATGCCTTGTATCTTTTTTTACAAAATGCAATCGTTTAAAAAAGTATTTAACCCCGTTAACACTGGTAAATAGTATCCAGTCATACCTTGAAAGATTCTTTATTGCTTTATCAAGTTCCTTCCAGCTTGCAGGAGGTATTATTTTAATAGTAGGAAATAGTAAACACTCGGCACCTAACTCAGATAAAGTTCTGATAAAGCCTGCTGCCTGATCCTCAGGCCGTGTAACCACAATTTTCTTTCCAAACAATGGACGGGATTCAAACCAATTGAGGTACTCACTCAGATTTACTACGTCACCAACTACAATTATTCCGGGGGCTCCAAGATCTGCATCTTTCACCTTTTGATCAATATTGGCAAGTGTTCCAATTACTGTCCTCTGATTTGGCATGGTGCCACTGCAAACAAGCGCCGCTGGAGTATTTGGTGATTTACCCAAAGCTGTCAACTTTTTGACTATCTTATGTAAATTTGCAATCCCCATAAGAAATACCAGGGTGCCAGATGATTTTGCTAAGGCATTCCAGTTGATATTTGACTCTTCCTTAGTAGGGTCCTCGTGCCCGGTTACAAAACATACAGTAGATGCAAAATTTCTGTGCGTTAAGGGTATACCAGCATAAGCAGGCGCTGCAACTGCCGATGTTACTCCAGGGACTATCTCAAATTTAATCCCTTCCTTAGAAAGCTCTATGGCTTCCTCACCACCTCTTCCAAAAATAAAAGGGTCGCCACCTTTTAACCTTGCTACCGTTAAACCCTTCTTAGAGCTTTCAACCAGGAGATTATTTATATCCTTTTGATGCATCGTATGTTGGCCACTTTTTTTGCCCACGTATATAATCTCCGCATCTGTATGAGCCAGTGATAAAAGTGATTCGTTAACAAGGTAATCGTATACAATTATATCAGCTTTTTTCAGGCATTCCCGGCCTTTTAAAGTAATAAGATCAGGGTCGCCTGGACCAGCACCGATAAGGTAAACTATTCCTTTAGCTTTATTTTTCAATTTACTTTTTAGCCACAAATTATCACTAATTATCACGAATAATTATTTAACAATCCCGCCTGCCGGATGGCGGGCAGGTCTTTTATACAGAATTGTATTCCCGCCTGTCCCGCATCGGGAGGGTCAGCTTCACTTGTTTCCATTTGTGTCAATTCGTGGCTGAGATGCGGTTATAAACTTCTTCCATATATTTTTTCCAGGATTTTTCCTGCTCCTGCATCTAAAAGCCTATTCGCCAGAGTTGCTCCAAGTTCTTTGGCCTTTTCCGGCGGGCCATTAACTGTATTCCTAAAAATAGCGCTGCCATCAAGATCCGCCACCAAACCATCTAACAACAGGGAGTTATCCTTTAACCTTGCAAAACCAGCAATAGGGACCTGACAACCACCTTGAAGTTCCATCAGAAAGGATCTTTCAGCTTCCACCTCCGCCCTTGTTGCATAGTGATCCAGAAATTTTAACATATTTATTGTTTCCTGATCATCCAGACGGAATTCAAGGCCCAAGGCACCCTGCCCTACTGCAGGAACCATAAAATCAAGTGAAAGAGGCTGTGTTATCTTATCTGCAAGCCCTATCCTTTTTAAGCCAGCTGCGGCAACAACAATTGCCTGTATATCAACGCTCTCTAATTTTCTGATCCTGGTGTCCAGGTTTCCCCTTAACGGCACAATCTTTAAATCCGGCCGATAATGGAGAATCTGGGCAGAACGTCTTAAGCTGCTCGTACCTATGCAAGATCCCACTGGTAAATCTTTAAGTGCTATATTATCCTTAGACAGCATCACATCATGTGGGTCTTCCCTCTCAGGGAAGATTCCTATGCACAAATTATCTGGCAGTTCCGCAGGAACATCTTTCAGGCTATGCACAGCAACATCTATCTCGCCTCTGCTAAGGGATTCTTCTATCTCTTTTACAAATAACCTCTTTCCACCAATAGAGCTTAATGGTCTGTTGATGATCTTATCGCCTTTTGTTGTTATCTTAATTAAATCAACCCTGATATCAGGATAGTGGGCGGTGATTTTAGCCATTACCCATTGAGCCTGAGCAAGGGCCAGTTTGCTGGCCCGGGTACCGATCCTGATGGTCATTTTTTAAGTGCCTAAAGTGAGCTAAAGTTATAAGTGCCTAACCCGGATAAACCGGGAATGAACAAACGTCAAAGCTCAAATGTCAAATGAAATCCAAATGCCTCAATGACAAAACATATCCTTCCCACCTGCCTGCTGTAGCCATGGTCGAGGGCCGAACTAACAGCGGTGCGAACTTTCAGCCAATTTAGTCATTTGGTATTGGTCATTGATTTGACATTTCGATTTTGGAATTTGACATTTAATGCGACCACAACGGAGATTTTCTGTCCCTTTTGAACACAAATTTGTTTATAAGGTACTACGCTTTAAAGTAACTAAAATTTAGGCACTTTTCTTTGACATGAGGAATCGTGCTATATCGAGATCCCGGGGTGTAGTTACCTTTATATTATTCTCCTCACCTTCAATTATCTTTACTGGTATCCCCATTTTTTCAATCAGAAACGCATCATCTGTCGCCTCTTCCCAACCATCTTTAATAGCCTTCTGATGGGCCAGATTTATATCCTCAAATCTAAAGATCTGGGGTGTCTGAATTAACCATAATTGACTTCGATCAACGGATCGCAAAACCATGCTCTGAGCGTCTAATGCTTTTACCGTTTCTTTGACAGGAAGACCAGTAATCACTGCCCTAAATTTTTTTGCAGCCTTAATTACCTTTTCAATTAGTTCAGTTGTAACTAAAGGCCTGACACCATCATGGATAAGCACCCATCTGCACAAATCGCCAACAGCGTCAAGCCCTTTTCTTACAGAATCCTGTCTCCTTTTCCCTCCAGCAACAACCTTAAAAACCTTGCTTTGTTTATATCTATCCACTATCTCCCGATTGCAATAATCCACATCATCTTCAGAAACCACAACCACGATCTTGTCAACCAGCTTGCATTGCTGAAAATGACTCAGAGTAACTGCTAAAATTGGCTTTCCGCATAGATCGATAAATTGCTTTGCCTTATTAGAACCCATCCTGGCACCAACGCCTGCAGCAGGAATAATTGCTATTACCTGGTTGGGTAAATTATTGCTTTGTTGAATTATCATGATTGTAAAAAGGTAGCAAGGTCAGTAGATTATATGAAAGTGCCTAAAGTGAGCTAAAGTGCCTAAAGTTAAGTCGACTACTACTCAACTACTCAACCATCTGACCACTCCAACTACGTTCATCCTTCGTTGTGGCCAAAGGGCCATGTGTGTTCATTGTATTGGTATTTGTGAGTAGTTAGTAGCTTTTTGTGGGCTATAAGTTGCGGATTATGGGTCATGAAAAAAAGAGAAAATGTCTTTTGTCATTACTCCATTGCTCTTTACTCAAACAACAAACAACGGGGAAACACGCAAACACAAGTCATTATATTTTTTTAAGCGTCTACGCCTTTGATATCCTTCTCGTTTCTTTTTTTAGTC
>JAFDHR010000139.1 GCA_019308645.1 Deltaproteobacteria bacterium | reverse complement strand
CAGGTGAGTTTCCTCGCGTTGAGTCGAATTAAACCACACATCCCGTGCCTTGTGGCGCTTTCCCGTCAATTCATTTAAGTTTCAGCCTTGCGACCGTACTCCCCAGGCGGAGGATTTAATAGTTTCCCTTTGGCACTGACCAGGCCCTTAGCCATGGCCAACACCTAATCCTCATCGTTTACGGCCAGGACTACAGGGGTCTCTAATCCCTTTCGCTCCCCTGGCTTTCATCCATCACCGTCGGAGATATTCCAGTGAACCGCCTTCGCCACTGTGGGTCCTGCGAGAATCAACGCATTTCACCGCTTCTCTCGCAGTACCGTTCACCTCTCCTATTCCCTAGGTTAGCGGTATCTCTGACAGCCTACAAGTTAAGCTTGCAGATTTAACCAGAGACCTACTTACCCGGCTACGGATGCTTTAAGCCCAATAATCGCGCTAGGCACTCGCAGAGCTGGTTTTACCGCGGCGGCTGGCACCAGCCTTGCCCTCTGCTTGCTGTTGGAGCTTTGAACACTCCATCACAGCCAAGGTTCTCCTTGGCACTCAGATTCGCGGTCTCACGCTTTCGCGCATTGGGCACAATTCCTAACTGCTGCACACCGTAGTGCTAGGACCAGTGTCTCAGTGTCCTTCTCGGGGCGCTTACTCTCATAACCCCTACTGATCATTGCCTAAGTGATCCTTTACATCACTTACTAGCTAATCAGCCGCTGCCACATCCTATGGCGAACCGAAGCCCATTTTGGTATTGGCCCCTTCCAGGATTCCATACCTATCAGGTATTAGTCTCAGTTTCCCGAGGTTATCCCTGTCCATAGGGCAGTTTGGCGACGTGTTACTGAGCCTTTCGCAAAGCCTCCTAAGAGACTTAATACTCGCATGTCTATTGCAAATCTGATAGCACCTAGCTCCGGCATGATCAACCGGCTTCTAGTTGTTATTCGATTACTTGGTACGATCTTATTTTGACTTCTTTTAAAACGAATTAACGTTAAGTTATCCACTTATACGTTTATCTTGTTACACAAAAATGTCCGTTTATACTTTTTTCAGAAGTATCTTTAACGTCTCGGAGTTCTTATTTTCCTTGGAGGTGAGTCTGCTTTTCATACAGCAACCTTTTATGATTTTGTATGCTTTTTTAAGTTATCGTTCGTTGGCTTTTTAGAGAGCCCGCGAGAAGTCCCATACATAAGACTTGCTAACTTACAGATTCTCCATTCTTTTTTATTACTTGTGTTGTGAGTGTTTTTTGCCTCTAATTAGAACAGTAATGATTTCTTAAGAAGACAAAGAAGGGGAAATGTTTCTTTCTCCCCATCCTTGTCTATAAAGACATGGCTTAAACATCCACTCAGATTTCAATAAGAAATCTTGTGGCAATATACTTAGATATACTTCGATATATATAGTTTGCTCTTTTTCCCCAAACGGCTAATTTTCTAGCTCTCAAGCCTTAAAATAAGGTATTCACGGAATATTTTTCTAGTTCTCTGAGCTCTCTGTCACTTTCTTTCATGAGTGTAATTGAACTTTCATTGAAAGTAATAATAGAACACAAATTATGAGTGATGCAAAATGAAACAAACAAATAACACCTATGATCCAGAACCAACCGATGATGAGAGCCTCCCTCCGTGCTGGTTCCCCATCAAATGTTAAAACGAATGGTTTCCAATTCCTTAAGGAAATCACTAACCTTTTTCTTTTTCTAAATACAAAAAATACAAATTGAGAAAATATGCAAGCAAAGGTATTTTATACCCTTTTCTCGTTTTACTAGTAGGAAACAGATAATATATTCACTGAGGAAAGAATTTAGTGGGGACTAGATATGTTTGATATTGAAGAATTCTACAAAGCAAGGGAAAGACTGTTTAAGAATCAAAGCAATCTGCATACTTTGTCTGAACTGGAGGAATATCTATCAGATTTAGATTTAGTTTGTGCTAACGAAAGATCCTCTGAAATCGCTGAATTACTTTCACCATTACTAGATGAGGTAAAATCATTTAGTGAGAATCAAGCACAGTTTGAATTGAATTGGCAATATTTTCAACAAACATATTACTATGTCAAGGATCTAAGTCGAACTCTAGAAATAGTTGCCAAAATGAAAAAATTATCAATAAATACTGTAAATGTAGAAAATCAATCGCGAGTTTACCAGGCTGAATCCCTTGTACTTCAATTGCAAGGAAAAAATGAAGAAGCCGTTAAACTGATGCACCAAGCTTTTATTGTAATTAAAAAATATAAGAAGGTTTATCCTCGTGAATATTATCGTGCTCTTTACTCCTACACCCATTCCTTATTCAGCAAAGAAAGCGTCATTAATTCAATACAGAATATGGAAAAATGTCTTTCCTATTATTCAAAAAGTTATAGTATGCGAGGCTTAATTGCTGTCATTCATAACCTTCTAAAACTATATTTGTATGCTGGTTATGAAACAAAAATAAAATCCTTGATGCAATGGGCACTTTCTGATGAAAATATTCAAAAAAACCTTCTTAGTAATCTGTTTATTTTTCTAAATCTATCTATTGGAATGACATATGCAATAATAAATAAACTAGATCTTGCAATAGATTATTTACTCAAAGCGAAGTCAAAAATCGAAAAATATCAGCTGCAGAAGGAAATGATGTATGATTATACCGCTACTCTAAAATTTTTGTGTCGTAGTTATGCTTATCAGGGAAAATTTAACCTCTCTTATGATTCACTTGTTGAATTAATCACATTTATGGAAGATTCTTATGTAAAGGCAAACTTTTATGAAGAAGGTCAAAAAGTTATTCGAATTAGTACATACTATACTCTTCTTTTCATTTTTGCTCAATTAGATTTGGATATTAAGAATATTAAAGATGAAAAACTGAAACGTGTTTATAACTACATAAATGCTATGATGAATCAAGCTCACATGTCAAAAGAATTGCTATTAGATACATTCGACGACCTAAATGATACCAATCTGCATGGAAGGAAAGAAGAGGTAAACAAGGATGAAATGTCAATAACCTTGCACCAGTTACTTCTTACACACCAGCCTTATAAAATCCCTGAAAAAAATGTCAAAACTATTGAAAAAATGCGCATTTATGCATTTGATCCTTTATACGCAGATATATTACTAGGCAAAATTCATATTTCAATGGGAAATTATAGACGATTCAAAGAAATCGTAATTAAAATTGAAAAGGAGACTACAGACACAAAGGCCCCCATTCTAATAATATGGAAAAACTTCTTTGCTTTGCTAAATGAGTACATTGAAAATCCAGATAAGAAAGCAATAATCCAAGAACTTGAAGAATTATCTTCATATTGCACTAAGAACAATTTCATTAAACTAGGTGAAGAAATACAAATGTATCAAAGACTAATCTCTTCTACAAGAACAATTAGTCAATTTACTGACAAAATTCAGAGGACAGTTTTTATGGACATATATGACAATCAATCGAAAAAGATGGTACTTGAATATTTGGAAAACAAAAATCTTGAAAAGAAAAATAAGGAAAAAGTGATTAGATTTGCTTAAACCTAATCTCAGGGGCTCCACAAAGGCGGAAAAGAGGTTTCATCAGTTGGTTCTGGATCATAGGTGTTATTTGTTTGTTTCATTTTGCATCACTCGTAATTTATTTTCTGATATTACTCTTCAATGAAAGTTCAAGTAATCCTCAGAAAGAAAGTGACACACTGCTGCTAAAACTAGTAAACCCATCCGCAAAGGCTTTAAAATAAAAAATTTCAACCCAGCAGATGGAGGGATTATCTTTCTTACCACGTAAAATCTTTGTGTGGTAAGAAAGTGTGTGATTTTGTTTGTACCCCCTTCAATCTGATTAAAAACAGTTTTGTCTCATTTTTTCTTGCTGGTTTTTAGTTCATTCTTTCTTTTCATATGTATCTGAAAGAAGACGCATGACAACACACACATATGACCCTGAAGAAGAAGACAAAAGCTACAGCATATCCCTTGTGCATTTTTAGCTTTTTTTCTTCTTTTTCTTTGTAATTTCTAATTTTTCCTTAATCTTGGTATTGCCTTGTTCTAGAGCTGCTTTTTGCGCTACTTTTTCCCCTTCATATGACCCATTTCACTGCTTATTTGGAGATTATTCACACCATTTTTGGAGTGTCTAAAAATTAGGTTTTTCTCCCTTAAAATTAATCTTAAAACAACTATAGGATTATCCTTTTTTTCTGCGTATTAGATACTTTTGGCTTTTATATACTATAATTACATTATTGATAATAGAGGATGGTGATAAATAGAAAATAGGAGTCATCAAGTTCTGCTGAATGGAAGCTTCACTTCATTCTTTTTTCTTTAGTATTGATACTTTGGAAAGACATTAATTTGATTTCATGCAACTAGTTATTGATACTCAACTGAATGATGAAGAGACGAAACAATGCTCTCATTGTAGTTCAACTATGATCAGAAAACAAGATTATCTACCTGATGACTATGAGCTCATCGAAGTCAAATACTTCTGGTTATGTGGCAGTTGTATGTCTTACGAGCTTATAGACTCTTAACCCTTCTTCTTTACTTGTATCTCCCCTCCAGGTAGTAGCTTACTCAACATCATGTCTATCTTTTCTTCTTTACCGTTAACGGCTATCACTCTGATGTCATGTCCATGTAGTTGGGAGAACTCATACAACTTTTGTCTGCATGAACCACAGGGGAGTACTGGTGGAGAGCTGTAAGAGTAGACTACTACAATCTTAATATCTGTGTCTCCATCGTTTACTGCTGATCCTATTGCATTCACTTCTGCATGTAACGCAAGATAATCCACAAATTCTACATTGCATCCAGTAAAGATTTTCTCTTCTGTTGTTAAGAGAGCTGCGCCAACATTGAAGTTACTGTAAGGGGCATAAGCTTTCTTACTTACTTCTCTAGCTTGCTCAATTAGTTTTGGTAGATACAATTCCACCTTCATTTTAATCATCTTAACTTCACACGTTTTTACTAAAAACTTTTCCTAGTTTTTTTTCTTATTAATCTAAAAATAATTTGCGGTAAAAGAATCTTAAAACAATACCTTTTTATCTAAACCACTTCATGTCCTAAATGCGAATAGCAATATTTGCTAATCTGTTATTTCTTACCCTAACCGGTAGGAAGAAAGTTGCAAAACTTTGATATTAAAATTGTTCGAAAAAGAAACAATTATAAATGAGAGGAATAGACCCTCTTCTCGCGCAGTAATAATGTGCGAATTATCTCCTCCTGGATTTACATCCACTGAACAAAAAGAGAATTCATTATTATATTCTTCTTTAGAGTTCAGTCAGCTGACAAGAACTCTCCAAGAAGGCGAAAACTGATTCCTAAATTAACCTACACTATGCATACGCCATGTAGTGGATGACTCGGCTAGGGTGCCGATGAAGGGCGCGGTAAGCAGCGAAATGCTGCGGGGAGACGCAGACTGTCTACGATCCGCAGATTCCCGAATCGGATTTCCGGTTATAGCTTAATAAGTTGTAACAGCCAGTAATGGCGGGGTACCCAGGGAACCAAAACATTCAAGTACCTGGAGGAAAAGAAAACAATCGTGATTCCGGTAGTAACGGCGAGTAAACCCGGAACAGGCCAAACCGAATTCCCTTTTGGAAACATTAGGGTAGATGTGGTGTTTTTGACTACGTAAAAGATCGTAAGAGTGAAGTCGAATTTCTCTGGAAAGAGAAGCTATAGAGGGTAATAGCCCCGTAGACGTAAGCTCACGACTTAGTAGTATCAAGACTAGCGTGGCTTGGATTTGTCGCGCAAATATGGGAGTACTAACTCCCAAGCCTAAATACACCCCTAGACCGATAGCGCACTAGTAACGTGAGTAAAAGTTGAAAAGTATTCGAAGTACGAGAGTGAAAAGTACCTGAAACTACATGGTAACAGACGTGGATGGCCCGAAAGGGTAGAGTCTCGGTGAAGGAACCCATCGTGAGGTGGTAGTACGAGCTGAGAGGACCAGGGTCATCCGTTCCGTCTCGAAACACGGGCCGAGGAGTTCAGGTTTGTGGCGAGCCTAAGTTTTATACGGTGGCGTAGCGAAAGCAACCTGCGCGCAGCTTCGGCAAGGCGCGACGTCCGATAAGGGCGTGAAGTCACAAGTCTGAGACCCGAAAGCAGTTGATCTATCCCTGACCAAGGAAGGGTTATTGATATGCAATTCATTCCTCTGAGTTGGGGATAGTGGCAAAAGACCAATCTAAACTGCTGATAGCTGGTTCCCCCCGAAGTATCACCACAGGATAGCGTCGCTGGAGGTTGCATGTGAGGTAGAGCTACGGACGGAAGGTTCTGGAGAGTGAAATCTTCACCCTTCCTTCCAACTCCGAACTTGCATGCGCCGTAGAAGGCGACAGACGGGCGCGTATCCGCAAGGGATGCGGCCGAAAGGGGAACAACCCTACATCAGGTTAAGGGCCCTAAATCCCGGTTAAATGTTAAACAGAATGGCGTCCAATAGCACAGACAATGAGGCGGTAAGCTTAGAAGCAGCTATCCGTTAAAAAAAGCGTAACAGCTTACTCATCGAGTTGTTGGGCCCAGAAAATGGACGGGGCTAAACCGGGTCCCGATACCTGATTGAACTTCAAAAGAGTTTTAGGTAGGGGGGCGACCGGGTTGGGTAGAAGCTGGGGAGTGATTCCCAGTGGACCGATCTGGTTTGCAGATCTCGGTGGTAGTAGGAGCATAGTGAGGTGAGAATCCTCACCGCCGGAAGCCCAAGGGTTCCTTGGCACTGTTCGTCAGCCAAGGGTTAGTCGGTCCTAAGGTCGGTCTTAAAACGAGCCGATCGAAAGGGGAACAGGTTCATATTCCTGTACCACGCTTATAGGCGCGGCGACGCAAGCTCTGAGCTAACGCTGGTGGGTAGGTGACCTAGGAGAATATCCTAGTTAAATTTCGTTATCTGGGGAGAACCGTTAAGGTGAGAACCAGAAGAATAAATGAAGAGGCTGGCCATTGGTTGCTGGCTGTCATCGACCCCAACAGCTCATAAAAAGGCAAAGAGAACGATTAAGCGTGACCGTACCCAGAACCGAAACAGGTGTGGCTAGCTTAGAAGGCTAAGGCGTGTTAGGAGAGCTTAGGTGAAGGAAATCGGCAAATTAGTCCCGTACCTTGGGTATAAGGGATGCCT
>JAFDHR010000138.1 GCA_019308645.1 Deltaproteobacteria bacterium | reverse complement strand
CCAAAAGGCATTCCCAATACCAATGGCTCGACTGAATTAGCAAACAGCCAATAAAAGGCCTGAATCAGGATGATCAGGCAAAAGATAATGAAAAAGATTATTCCCCTCGTTTTCACGCTTGGTGGGGTCCCAGGTTTAAAAACTGTGATTCCATAGCCGTCGTTCTCCTGATTGTTACTCATAGAAACCTCCTTTCATTTTTTTGGGTTTAGTAGCCTTAAAAAAGGACAATATTTGAAAAAATTTCTGATGTCAAGCTTTCCTTCCCACTTACCCTTTGAAGATTAGTGCTCACTTATCGTGGCAGTAGAGGCCACAATGAATCTGGGGAGGTATTCTATGGTATCCAACATACATCAAGAAACCTAAGATATAATAGTTAAACAATAAAAATGACGCATTTTTTGATAAAACTCGTTTTTTGCAGGAAGGAGTATGGGGATTTGATATTTGGATACCAAGGAAAAAGACATGTCAATATTTTATTGACTTGTGATCAAAAAAAGGTATCCTGTTTTGCCTAATCATATTTTAAATCAAGGAACAAGCTTAAATGTTTATGCCTTCTCTTGGAGGGAAAAATGAAACTTGATGATATTACTATTTCCAGGTCTATTATTGAATCCTATATGGAAAAGCTTCTCGGATCTTTAAGTGTCGATGTGGCACTCGTAGGAGCAGGCCCTTCTAATCTGATCGCTGGCTATTATCTTGCTAAGGCAAATCTAAAGACAGTTATATTTGAGGCCAAACTTGCCCCCGGTGGAGGGATGTGGGGTGGTGCTATGATGTTTAATGAAGGCGTTATCCAGTCAGATGCCCTCCCTATTTTAGAGGAAATGGATATACGCTTTAAGGATAAGGGCGGTGGATATTATACCATGGATACGGTTGAAGCAACCTCAACCATTATTTCCAGATGTGTTCAAAAAGGGACACCTATCTTCAACCTGTTTAAGGCAACAGATGTTCTTTTCAGGGAAGAGGAAGGAAAGAAAAGGGTCTCAGGGTTAGTATTAAACTGGTCACCGGTTGAGCATTTGGGCCTTTTTGTAGATCCACTGAGCATCCAGGCCCCTTATATAGTGGATGGAACAGGCCATCCTGCGGATATATGCACTATTATTACCAAAAAAATGGATGCGAAGCTAAATACAAGAACAGGGGGTGTAGTAGGAGAGATGTCCCTCTGGGCTAATGAAGGGGAACAATTCACAGTAGCCAATACCAAAGAGGTCTTCCCTGGACTCTATGTAACTGGAATGGCAGCTAACAATGTCTTTGGTGGCCCTCGCATGGGCCCTATATTTGGTGGAATGATCCTTTCCGGAAGGAAGGTTGCTGAAATAATCTCTCTGAAGGCTAAAAAATAATGCCCTACGATACACCGAAATATATCGAAACCTTACCGAATCCTGTTTAGAAATTTAGAGATTCAGGCATTGCAGGCTGTGAATTGAAATTTTAACGAGTTACGAATAACAAGTGACCATTAATCAATTCGAGTTTTAAAATGACCCAAACCGACTATAAAATCCTCCTTGATAACATAAGGAATATGATCCAGGAACAGGCATATTCAGATATGGAAAGGTTAATAGAAGACCTTCATCCAGCAGACCTGGCCGATTTAGTAGAACACCTGGAGAGCGATGAAAGGCTTAAGGTGATTAACCTGCTCACACCTGAAAGGGCCGGCGAGGTCCTGATAGAGACATCGTCCCCGATACAGGAAAGCCTTGCCAATGAACTTGATGACCAGACCATTTCCCACATCTTAAATGAACTTAATTCAGATGATGCCACAGATATCGTCAATTATCTTCCAAGAGAAAGGGCTCAAGAGATAATTGGGCTCGTTAATCCTGAGGTTTCCGACGAATTAAAGAGGCTCATCGGGTATGGAAAGGACACTGCTGGCGGAATCATGGCCCTGGAATTTGTTTCTGTCAACGCCAACTCCGACATTCGAGAGGCCATTGAGAAAATAAGGGAGAAAAGCGAGGATGTTGAAAAGCTCTATTATGTGTGGGTTGTGGATGATCATGGTAAATTGTTGGGCGTTGTCTCCATGAAAGACTTACTCCTTGAGCCAATCGACACCAAGATTAAGGATATAATGAACACCGATGTAATCAGTGTGGATGTGGCCACCGACCAGGAAGAGATCGCCAGAATCGTTAAACAATACAATCTTACGCACGTACCAGTCGTGAGCAATCAGCATAAATTGATAGGGAGAATTACTCACGATGATATTATAGATGTCATGGAAGAGGAGGCCAGTGAGGATATTTCTTTGATGGCGGGTGTGCTGGATCAGGAAATCGCTGAAGAATCAGCATTGAAAATATCCAGGGCACGGCTTCCATGGCTCCTATTATGTCTCTTAGGAGAGCTTCTCTCGGCAATAGTAATCAATCATTTTCACGGTTCTCTTGAAAAGATACTTGCCCTTTCATTTTTCATTCCAGTGGTAATGGCGCTGGGGGGAAGCACAGGCAATCAAGCAGCTACTGTTGTCATCAGGGGCCTTGCCACAGGCGAAATAAGTATAGTTCATACTGGTAGAAGACTTCTAACTGAGCTTCGGGTGGCCTTAATAAACGGTATTCTATGTGGTATCCTTTTAGGTATTGTAGTAGCTTTCTGGTTATCTGATCCCAAATTAGGCGTAGGGATAGGGGTTAGCCTGATCACAGTAATACTCTTTTCCGGCTCCTTTGGAGCATTTGTTCCTTTTCTCCTTAGGAAGTTCAACATTGACCCGGCATTAGCTGCAGGACCATTCATCACCACATCAAACGATATACTTGGACTCCTGATCTATCTCAGCATAATTACCCATTTTTTGATGGGGTGACACCAAAAAACTTTTTTGCTGACCTCTTTAGCCCTTCCAATAGGTCCCGCTTATAGATTCGCTTCGCCAATCTTTGTATTTCAGAAAGGTTTTTCATAGCCGCTGCCTCGCCAAGGGAGATCAATTCCTTGGATCTGGAAAAATCAGTCCAGTGAATGTTGCCTATTTGTGGCCTAATAACAATATCGGCATTTTCGAGGCTGTATTTCTCCAGCTGAAATCCCTGTATCTCGCCAGCCCTTACATATATGTCCACAGCTGTTTGAAGCCCCGAGCATAAAGCTATATCCCTATCCACAACTATTGCAATCACTTCTTGGACACCTTCTTGAAAAAAATGTTGTACAGGCACAGTACAAATAATACCACCGTCAGACAATTGTCTTCCGTTAATCTCAACCGGGGGTAAAGCACCAGGAACAGCGGAACTGGCTAAGATAGAGCGCCGCAAAGAGCCTTTTTTAAGGACAACGCTTTCACCGCTCTCTAAATCGGTTGCTATTGCTCTAAAAGGGATTATTGTTTCTTCTATTTGTATATCAGGTATAAAAAAGTTCACAAACTCCTGCATTTCATCTATTTGCAAAATGCTCGGCCTATAGAGTGCCTGGGCCAATCGAATCTTGGTCATAAAATAGGACTGAATCCGCCTGCTCAACCTCTGTTCGGCTCCACTCTCTGCATCCCCCATAGCCTTAAGTTCGGATGATTGATATAGATCGCTTTCTAAAAAAGACTCCGCTCTCTTCTCCACTTCGTTAATCTTCATCCCGCTTGCAAAGGCGCCACCCACAATCGCGCCTATGCTCGTTCCTACAATAATATCAGGTGTTATTTTCTCTTTTTCCAGAACCTTCATGACCCCTATATGGGCTAAGCCTCTTGCACCTCCGCCACCCAAAGCCAGACCTATTTTTCTTGCTTTCCTCATAGAACCACCTGATCTAAAAATAATACACACCGTATAATCCTCAATATAACAAAATCAATTATCATATGCTACGTTAAACTAAAAGGGTGTAGCTGAATGCTGGCAGCTGATTACTTACTATTTTCGGAATAAACCAGAGGGTTGAAATCTATTCGGGAAATCAAAAGAGGGGAAGATGTGAGAATGCAGAACTATTTGTCTGCGGCAGATGGCAGGAGATGATTCACCTGTTCTTCCAACACACTATCGTTTGCTTTTAAAAACTGCTCTAAATTAGTAAGCCCAATTAATTGTGTTTCTGAATAGGGGCACTGACATATGGGAATATCTGAAAAGGTAGTATTAATATCATCGCATGATGAATGTAGCTGCATTTTATTGTTTATGATTTGACTACAGGTAATATTAATATCGTGCAAGGCCTCAACAATACGGGTTGATTCAGCTAATGACAATTTATCGGGGTTTAAAACTAAATTTATGTGTGTCTGGTTCTCATCTTCAAAAATGTCTTTCAGATTCTGGTAATCTTTCTTCATCTCATTGATTTTATTTAGAATTTTATCTGTTTCTATCTCCTTTTTAATCAATTTAACTTTAGTAATTATATCCCTTTTTTTGATAATTTCCTGCCGTAGCGCCAAGAGTTGTTCTATCCAGATCAAGGAGAGTGTAGGCAGCGTAAAGAATTTTAATCCCAGGGCAGTGGGTGGCATATCAAACATCAGAAAATCAAGGTGGCCAAACTTTTGTATGATGTCTTTGAACACTAATATTAAGGCATATTCTTCAAGACCTGGAGAGTGTCTGACTACCCTAAAATATTTGTCTAAGTTAAAGGCAGTTAAATAGGCATAGGTTTTATTGATTTGCCTCTGAACATCCTTAAGATATTGCTTAATCCAATAGTCTTGATCAACTTCTATCCCCATTAAATTGTCAGCAATTTTTTCCGGCTTATCGGAAAGGCTTGTTTCAAAGATATCGGATTGATTATGGGCAGGGTCGAGTGAAACAATCAGTACCTGAAACCCTTTTTGGGCCAGAAGGAGTGAGTTGAGTGCCGCTGCAGTGGATTTTCCAACCCCGCCTTTACCCATAAAAAAAATGTTCGTTGCGTCAGCCATACTCACCCTATGTCAAACACTGAAAAAAGGTCTGATATCGGCTCATGGGCAGTATCCACTTTTTCCATCATGAGCATAAGCTCTTGCTCCATAAGAGGCATCAAATCCAGCGAAATCTGCATTGGCGGCGATGGTAAACCGACAAAAGATGCCAAAACCAAGATTCCAAAGATATGGTCCAGCTCTTCAGCCTCATATTCAATGGTCTCCAATGCCTTACCGCGTGCCACCCCATCAAGGCCTTTCCATGCTTCAAGGAGTTTGTTTATTATGGTTTTTACTATTGGCTTCATCTAAATAACCAGCAATAAGGTAATCGTATGTTCTCTTTTTGTCAACAGTTCTACACGATATTTATCGTACCCTGAAAATCCGCTTTTCAAACTTAATCCGTCTTTCAGAAGGATAGTAGTAATACACCGCATAAAGAGCCATCAAAACCGTTCCTGCACAATAGAAGCGTGGAAGCTCAAAGAAATAAGCAATGAAGGTTACATAGGGGGTAAGTAATGCGATATAGAGAAAAATGCGTTCAAACCTTAGCAAATCTGGTTCGGAAACGCTTTTTTGATGCTGAACTTTGTGGGCAAAAAGGGTGCGGAAAAGAATAGGTAAGGCTATGGCAAAGATTACTGATAATATAAAAAGTAATGGGCCAAGGAATTCCTGAAATTTAAATGGTCCGATGTGAATAAGATGAAACGTTTTGGCCACAAACAAAAAAATAAAACCTACAATTGCAGGAATTAATAGCACAATATAGGTTCTTCTTAATTCATCTACCATTAGGTAATATTATTGTCTATCTGAATTCACTGGTATAAAAAAGGAAATGAGGGCAATAAAAAACTCTTACAAGTCAACCCCTTATAGCGTTGAATGCAGTTTACACTATTCTGTAATGAATAAGGCGAGAGTATCGCCTTTTTGCAATACTCTCGCCCTAAATTCTAAGTTGCAGGCTCTGGTTCTACAGTAGGTTTACCATAGGAACCAAAGAATTTAATGAGACCTTCAACCAGGATCCATACTGCCACTATAAGAATACAGATATTTACCACTGTCAGTAGCATATTGTGGGCCCCGAGAAACTTTGTCTGATTCACAATGACTGCCCAAATTGTCATAAACGCCATAAAAATCGCAGGAAATCCTGCAAACATCCATTTTGCACCGCCCTTGGTTTGTAGATATAGCGTAATAATAATCAGTGCCAAGGCAGCTAACGTTTGATTCACAGCCCCAAACATTGGCCACAATGTCAATGCACCTTTACCGCTTGCACCAGTTACAAACGCTAATATCAAGGCGCTGCCAACCGCCACTATCGTGGCCGCATATTTGTTGGTTAAAAAAGTAAGTTTGATATCTCCAAACAGTTCAGCAATCACATAGCGTTGAATTCTTGTGGCGGTATCAAGC
>JAFDHR010000137.1 GCA_019308645.1 Deltaproteobacteria bacterium | reverse complement strand
AATATAACCAAAAAATACCATAGTTTTTGGGCTTAAACCATTCTTTTTCATATCAAAAAGGGTCGTTTAAGAAAGCAGCGATAAGATGTCGAGGGCAAATGGTGTTGCGGTGAACCGGCCATTCCTTACGGGACCAATTTAACCCATGAAAATAGCCTTTTAAGGCCTCAAAACACCTATTTTTGGGACGATATTAGTTAAATATCAATAGGATAGCTTGGTCCGACCCCAATAGAATAGAAATAGAACAATAATAAGAACTACTTGCGGCCAAATCTGATTCCCAGCTTCCTCATCCGGTGCCTGAGCGTATTCGGATTAATGCCCAGCAAGTCGGCAGCACCTCCCTTTCCGCTCACCCTGCAATCTACTTTATTCAGAACTGCTTCAATGTGCCGAGCTTCCAACTCATCGAGCCGTTGAGTCTCTTGTTCGCCCTCCGGTCTGAGCGCACGCAGCGGTGCCTCGCAGCTGATGGTGTCGCCAAACGTCAGATGTTTATTCTTGGAGAGGATGATCGCTCTTTCCACCAAATTTTCGAGTTCCCGTACATTACCGGGCCAATCATAGCGCATTAGCCGGTCGATCTCGCCCGGGGAGGGGCTTGGGATGTCGGGCAGAACCATGTCGCGCACTTTCTTGCGGATAAAATGATAAACGAGGATAGGTATATCGTTCTTTCTTTCACGCAGCGGAGGCACCAGGATAGGGAATACATTCAAACGGAAGAAGAGGTCTTCCCGGAACAGCCCCTTCTTGATCAAATCTTTCAGGTCCCTGTTGGTAGCGGACACGATCCGCACATCGACTTTTATGGTTTTGTTGCCCCCAACCCGCTCTATTTCCTTTTCCTGCAGCACGCGAAGGAGGCGGACCTGCACATGAGGCGGCAGTTCCGAGATCTCATCCAGAAAGATTGTACCGCCGTTTGCCCGTTCAAAACGCCCCCGCTTCTGCGCAATCGCCCCGGTAAATGCCCCTTTCTCGTGGCCGAATAACTCACTGTCAGCGAGCGTTTCCGGAATAGCCCCGCAGTTGACTTTGATCAGAGGTCCGTCACTTTTTGGCGAGAGTTCGTGGATTGCGTTCGCAATGATTTCCTTTCCCGTACCGGTCTCTCCAATCAGAAGCACCGGGCTCAAGAGGGGCGCGACCAGCCTTACATTCTCCATCACCTGCCTCAGGCCGTAATCAGCGCCTACCAGTGTTCCGCCGACGCCCTTCCTTAATTCATTCTGGAGATATTGTTTGTCATCTGCCAGGAGGTCCTTGATTCTGATTACCTCTTGATATTGTAGATGATTGGTCAGCGCAATTGCTGCCGGCTCATTCACCAGGCCCCAGGCGTTCAAATGCTCATCAGTGTACTTTCCCTCTCCTTTGACAATGGCAATAAAAGACCCCACATATTTCCCCTCTATCATCAAGCGATTGACGAGTACCGAGGAAGGCGGCCATTTCAGAACCTTGGCCAGGCAGCGAATGATCGGATCATCGCCGGTACTATTTACATTTCTGGCCCGGGGAAACAGTTCCGGCTGCTCAATCTGAAAGTGGGCGGTGGATTTCAGGAAGATTTCTTCTGAAGTGAGACGACCCCCCAGTGCATCGGCAGTCGCAACGCTCCTGAAACATCTGGTTCCCTGGTCGTATGTCAAGATAATCAATTTATCTACAGGCATCACCTTGCTCACGAATTGGAAACACAACCGCAAAGCCTTGTCGATCTCCAGACTCCCACACATACGAACGGAGACCTCTCGAAAAAATTCATTCTTGTCAATTACCACGTTTTTCTCTCTCCTTGATGTTGTATGCGGCAATATAGCACAAGAATGACATATATGGTAACCATTTTCGTCATATACGGCATATATCGTGGGGGCGTTCCTGTAAGTCATTGATTTATCGGTTTAATTATGTGGCATGATTCATGCTTTTATTAAACGTATGAGATGGGCAGATGAAATAAGAGTGAGGACGAAACCTCAAAAAGAGCAGGAGGTTATGGAAATCCTTCTGGAAACGGTTGCATTGGCCAGTCGAAATGAACAACTGCAATCATCGCTGGTCTATTCCCACTACTCTGCGCCGGGCGGATTCAGTCTGATCCTTGTCTGGGATACGGAGGTTGTTCCTATGCTGGGAAGCGATACGGCCATGCTCATCCTCGATGGGCTTAAGCAAATCGGACTTATCGACCATACCGTTATGATCGAGAGATGGAGAAATGAAGTAATATAACGAATAGGAAATATTGAAGTTAATATAACTTTGGTAAATAAATTCGGTCTATTTTGACAAAATTGGAAAGGAGAAGGAATATGGCAACTGAAAAAGAGTTAAAGGTGTTTGAAGAAGCTAAAACAATGTATAGCAAGGTCAATCTTAACCCATTGACGCCGCTAAACTTTCTGAAAAGAAGCGAACTGGTATTCCCTCACAAGAAAGCAGTAGTTTACGGGGATAAATACTGGAACTGGGAAGAATTCGCCGAGAGAGTATATCGAGGAGCCCACGGTTTACAGGACATGGGTATCGAAAGATTAGACCGTGTTGCCTTGTTGTCGCGTAATAACAACGCAATGCTTGAATCTTTATATGGAATTGGTATGGCGGGCGCGGTTACCGTACCGTTGAATTACCGGTTAGGTGCCAGTGAAATAATTTATATTCTAAACCACTCCGGCAGCAAGTGTCTTATCTACGAGCGCATTTATGCGGATACCATTAGGAAGATTCAGGAGGAGCTGAAAACCGTAAAAAATTTTATAGAAATCGACAGCCCGGATAAAAAGGAAATAGAACCGTTCGGTACGCCGTATGAAGAATTCCTGGACAAGGCGTCCCATGTTCCAATGGATGTTCCGGTAGTAGATGATAACGATATGATCAGCATCTGTTACACCAGCGGAACGACCGGAAGACCCAAGGGATGTGTACACACTCACCGTGGGACTTATCTGAACTCTCTGAGTGAAATAATCGAAGCGCAAATGACTTCCAATAGTTCTTATCTTTGGACATTACCCATGTTCCATAGCCAGGGCTGGAACTTTATCTGGTCTGTAACAGCTGTCGGTGCAAAGCATGTCTGCCTTGATGCTATACAGGGTGAGCAAATTTTCAAGTTTGTATCCAAGGAAAACGTAACTAATTTATGTGGAGCGCCAACGGTGATTACCATGATAACTGATTACATGTCGAAAAAATATCTAAAGTTCCCTCAAAACGTTCGTGCTATCATTGGCGGTGCAGCACCATCACCTAAAACTATTCAGGCTGCTGAAGATATAGGGATGGATATACATCAAGTCTATGGCCTTACTGAAGTTTATGGACCGCATACTGTTTGCGAATGGCACAGCGGGGAGTGGGATAAACTTCCCATAGCCAAGCGGGCCAGGCTTAAGGCAAAACAAGGCGTTCCCCTTGTTACGTATACTCCGGTAAGGGTGGTCGATGCCGACATGAAAGATGTGCCCCGGGACAGCGAAACGCGTGGTGAAATCGTTATGCAGGGTAATAATGTTATGCAGTGGTATTTCAATGATCATAACCAAACTGAAGAGTCCTTTAAAGGCGGGTGGTTCCATAGTGGAGACGGCGCTGTAATTCATTCCGATGGCTATATTGAAATTGTGGACAGGCTCAAAGACATTATTATTACCGGCGGTGAAAACGTCTCCAGTGTACTGGTGGAAAATGTAATTGCGGAAATGCCTCATGTTTTTGATGTAGCCGTTATTGCCAAACCCGACGAAAAGTGGGGAGAGATTGTGAAAGCTATCGTTTCCGTTGAGCCCGATGAGGAGATAACCACGGGACAGGTTACTCAATGGTGCAAAGATCACCTGACCGGTTTTGCAGTTCCCCGAGAAGTCGTGCTCGGTGAAGTGCCACGCACGGCAACAGGGAAGATACAGAAGCATGTCTTGAAGAAGAGGGAAATGGAAGCAGCGAAGAAGGCAAAATCGACTGAAGATTAGCATTAAAACCCTGCTTGGCAGATAAATTCGGGAATAGGGATTGAGAAGATGGCCGCGATAACGAAAACGACGAATATTTCGATAGAAGAGCTTAAAAATACATACCCGGAAAAATTCGGCACGGAGAAAGCCATATTCGGGAATATCAAGCTTGGTGCTCGCATGTTTGTCAGCACTGCCTGCGGAGAACCCCAATACCTCTTAAAGGCGTTGCTGGGCTATATTGATTCATACCCGAAAGCGTTCCTCGATGCGGAGTTGTTTCAAGTGGTAACGTTGGGCGTAGGCCCCTACAATGCTGCCAAGCATAAGAAAAACTTCAGGAATAATTCGTTTTTTATCAGCGAGAATACACGTGAGGCCATTAACAATGGTGAGGCGGACTACACCCCCGCATTTATGTCGCAGATTCCCGCCTTATTCTCTCGCGGCCTGGTGCCGGTAGATGTGGCGCTGATACAGACCTCACTCCCAGATCGCTTCGGATTAGTAAGCCTGGGAGTGAGCGTCGATATTGTCAAGGCCGCTATTGGGCAGGCACGGCTGATAATTGCCCAGGTTAACAGCTATATGCCGCAGGTGCATGGAGATGGATTTATCCATGTTAAAGATATAGATTTTATCATTCCTCATGACGAACCCCTGCTGGAGTATTGTCCAAGGGTTAAAGGAGAAATTGTTCAGCGAATTGGGGAATATGTGGCCCGCCTCGTTCAGGATGGAGATACTATTCAGGTAGGTTACGGTAGTATCCCGGATGCTCTCCTGTCATGCTTAAAGGGCAAGAAACACCTGGGTGTGCATACGGAAATGATTTCTGATGGTACTATTGAACTAATAAAATGTGGAGCGGTGGATAACTCCCGGAAGACCATTAACCCTGGTAAGTCCATAGCTTCCTTCTGTATGGGCAAACAGGAAACTTATGATTATCTTAATAATAACCCAACGATAGAGTTAAGAACCGTAGACTATACCAACAACCCGCTGATCATTGCCCAGCACTCCAATATGACTGCCATAAACAGCGCGTTGGAAATTGATCTGACCGGCCAGGCAACATCTGAATCCATTGGCAATATATTTTACAGTGGTGTCGGCGGTCAGGCAGACTTCATTCGAGGGACGGTTCTGTCGCCGGGCGGAAAGTGTATCTTAGTACTGCAGTCTACTGCCATGAACGGCGAGGTATCACGTATTTCCCCGTTTTTGAAAGAAGGAGCCGGTATTACACTTCACCGGGGTGATGTGCATTATGTGGTCACAGAGTACGGCATTGCTTATCTTCATGGAAAGAGTATCAGGGAGAGAGCGATGGCTTTAATAGCCATCGCCTGTCCCAAATTTCAGCCCTGGTTAATAGAGGAGGCTAAGAAAAGGCACCTGATCTATAGTGACCAGGCGTTTTTTCCCGGGAAGCAAGGGGAATATCCGGAGGACTTGGAGACCCGACGTACCCTCAAAGATGGGGAAGAAATATTCTTCCGGCCGGTTAAGATCAACGATGAACCGCTATTAAAGGAATTCTTTTACTCGCTGTCACAGCAAACCATGTTCCGGCGGTTCATCTCTACCCGCAGAGACATGCCCCATGAACGACTCCAGGAGTTCGTGGTTATAGATCATGCTTATGAAGTATCCATTCAGGCAGTTATCCTGAAGGATGCCAAAGAGGAAATAGTTGGTCTCGGCAGATATTATCTTGATGAAAATACCCACACTGCCGAAGTCGCCTTCACGGTCAAGGACGAATATCAGAATCGAGGTATCGGTAGCCAACTGCTGGAGTATCTTACCTATCTGGCTAAGAAACGAGGTCTGATAGGGTTTGAGGCCGGGCTATTGAAAGTGAATAAACCCATGCTCCATGTTTTCATGAAGGCCAATTTTCAGCTGGTCCGGGTCGATAGTGATATGTCTTTTATGAAAAAGACATTTTAACTCCCTTTATCGAAAAGCGTAAACCGGCCTTCATTGGACGCTAATGGGATCGACGAAGTAGTTTCATTAAATCAAAGTGGAGGTAGTAAACATAAATTTTGCACCAACAGAAGAACAATTAATGGTTAGGGATATGGTTCGGAAATTCGCCAAATCAGAGATCCAACCGGTCGCCGCGGAACTGGACCAAACTCATCGTCATCCCGAGGAGATCTTCCGCAAGCTTGGCTAAATGGGAATTATGGGAGTGTCAGTCCCTTCGGAATACGGCGGGGCGGGTATGGACAACGTGACCTATGTTATGGCCATGATCGAGATTTCCAAGGCCTGTGCCAGTTGCGGTGTTATTGTGTCTGTTAATAACACCCTCTATGGCCGCCCGGTCACGACTTTTGGAACTCATGAACAGAAACTAAAGT
>JAFDHR010000136.1 GCA_019308645.1 Deltaproteobacteria bacterium | reverse complement strand
TACGTATTCATGTCCTGCTTGTAATCCTCGCTCATTTTATCCCACCAGCCGCTGTGATTCTTATGATAGTCCCTCTATTGATCCCCGTAATCACAGGATTAAGATTTGATCCTATATGGTTCGCAGTCATTATGACAGCTAACCTTGAGATAGGCCTGGTAACACCTCCTGCAGGATGAAATCTTTCTATCGTTAAGAATAGCGTCCCTGATGGATCAATGTCTCGTATCTAATTGGGAGCACTTCTTTTTTTCATCATAGAAGGAATTGTCATTGTACGTATTTGTATATGGCAAGATTTAGCTTTATGGCTTCCAAACAGAATGATAGGGTAAATTCATATTCAGGAATTGAAAAGATGTTATAAAGAAAATGACTGGGGTCTCATATGAGTGGTGTATCATTAAAGGATTGCCTTTTGGATAGCTCCTTAGCCCAGGGAGAAAAGAAAGCTATAACCTTTCTTCGGGAAGGCGTGGTGGAGACAGAGATCTCCTATAAAGGGTTGAATCAGGATTCTAACAGGATGGCCAATACCTTCCTGGATATAGGGGTTACAAAAGGAGACAGGGTAATCCTCTACCTCCAAAAATCTCTGGCCTTTATCATTGCTCATTGTGCACTTCAAAAGATAGGAGCTATTGGAGTCCCTTTGAATCCAGGGTTTAAACAATCGGAAATGGAATACCTGCTTGAGGATACTCAAGCGACATTAGTGTTATCAGGCCCTGAACAAGAGGCCATAATAAAGGAAATAGACCCCAGGCTAAATACTATTGTGATTCATACCGAAAGACCTTACCAGGATCTTGGTTTTTTCAGCTCGGCCCCGGATAGTTTACCCCAGATAGAAATCAAACCAGAAGATCCGGGACTTATCATCTACACCTCGGGAACCACAGGAAGTCCCAAAGGAGCTATCCTTACACAGGGAAATCTTGTCCATGATGCAAGAAACATTATCAATATATGGGAGATAACAGAATCTGACATGGTATGTCATGCGCTTCCTCTTTTTCATGTCCATGGGCTTTGTTTTGAACTCCATACTGCCTTAATGGCAGGTGCTCACACGATAATACTTGATAGATTTTCTCCAGAAGAGGTTATAGAGGCATTGACGAAAAGAGATGGAGAATATGTCTGCACGCTCTTTATGGCTGTTCCTGCTATATATGCGAAATTAATGGACTATGTGGGAGAGAGAAAGCTGGATTTTGAGCATATACGCTTATGGACATCGGGTTCGGCACCACTCCTGGTCAAAGACTTTGAGAAGATAAAGAGTATATTTGGCAAGGAACCGGTGGAACGTGAAGGTATGACAGAGACGGGGATGAATTTTTCTAACCCTGTACAGGGTGTGAGAAAACCTGGTTCCATAGGATTACCCCTGCCGAATCTTGAGGTGAGGATAGTGGACCCTGAGACACTCGTAGATGTGGTTTCTGGCCAAACAGGTGAAATCTGGCTTAAGGGCCCTGCCATTACTCCTGGTTATTGGCGAAAGCCTGAAGAGACGGGTAAGGCATTTGAAAAAGGCTGGTTTAAAAGCGGCGATCTGGGAAGGATTGATGAGGATGGCTACTATTATCTTACAGATCGCATCAAACATATTATCATCTCAGGAGGGGAGAACATCTCCCCAAAAGAGATAGAGACTGTTATAAACCAGGTTGAGGGAGTATCTGAATCCTCTGTAGTTGGTATCCCGGATGAAAAATGGGGAGAAAAGGTGGTAGCAGCCGTTGTTTTAAAACCTGGCTTCAAGATTGAATCCCATGAAATTCAAAGGTTCTGCAAGAAACATCTTCACGACTGGAAAGTCCCCAAAGATGTTGTTTTTATAAAAGAGTTACCCAAAAACAAAATGGGAAAGGTATTAAAAGAGGAGGTGAAAAAAGCTTTTCATCATTAAACTATCAGCTTTCAGCTTTGAGCTGAATTTCCTTTAGCATTCCACCTGTTAAATATAACGATCCAATAGCTGCTGAAACCTATATTTTTCAGTAGATTCAAAACAAGGAGGATATTGGCTATAATCGTTTCAAAATATTCATTGCAGCCTGCTTGACCTTCATATCAGGCTCAGACAGCATCTCTTCAATCTCTTCTTTAAATCCAAGAAGATCCTCTCTGTTGACCTCATTTAACTTCTTTAAAGCCAGAGCACGAATACGGGAATCCTTGTCCCTCAAACACCTACGATATACCGACACATAGTCTTTGGCCTCGGTTATCGATCCAAGAAGTACCAGGGTATTGAAACGAAGATCTGCATCTTCATGATTCAGGTATTTGAGATACACCGATATCACCTCTTTTTGCTTAGAATAAAAACGCCACAGATTAAGAAGGATGCACCGTTTTTGTTCAAAAGGCCCATGTTCCAATCGCTCCAGCATCAGGCTAAAGATGCGATCATCCCTCATATTAGAAAGGGCATTGACTGCAGTTTGTTGAACACGAATATCAGAGTCATACAGGAGCTCAATGAGAGGTATAGCAGCCTGAGTATTTCCCTCCCACCCCAGCGCAAAAGCAGCATATATCCGCAGTTCAGCGTCAGGGCTCTTAAGATCTTCCAGCAAACGATCCAGTAAAGGTTGGGGCTCTTTAAGAAATGGGAAGATAACGCTGAGTTCAATGGAGGCCGAATTGCGAATATCTTTGTTTTCCTTTGCATCGGCAAGGATCTCATACAGCGGCCAGGCCACTTCCTGTTTAGCCCAGCTACCCAGAAGCAGGATTATCTCATGCTTCAATTCCTGATCAGCATACTTAAATGCCTTTAAAAGCAGGGGAACGGCTTTATCCTGTTCCTCTAAAAAGAGTTCTATTGATTCGATATAGGATTCTACCTTTTCAAAAAGGCGTTCCCTGGATTCAAAGTCTATTACTTTTTCATTCATAGTGCTCACCGGCTCTGGTCAATCAGCTATTAAAATATCATGAGGGACTTGTCCCGGTTCAGGAACTCCCACGAGGGTCATAATACGCCTGAGTTCCTGAGTAATCCCATTTACTACACCCTTTACCCCTTCCCTCCCATCTGCGGCTAATCCATAGAGAATCGGGCGGCCGATGCCCACAAGAGAAGCACCAAAAGCGAGGCCCTTGAGTATATCGCTGCCGCGCCTGAATCCACCATCCACCATTATCGCTACCTTTCCGCTCACTTCCGAAACGATTTCATCCATCACCTGCAAGGGATGGGGCAGGTAGTCCAGGGTATGCCCGCCGTGATTGGAGACCATGATGCCATCTGCACCGGCATCCACGGATTTTATAGCGTCAGCTCGACTCAGGATCCCTTTGAAGATCAGGGGAGTGAATACTTTTTTCCTGATCTCCCGGAGTTCTTTCATGGAGAGCGGGGCGCATCCTGCTGCCATTTGTTTATCTCCTATCTTGGTCCCCAGTGCGGCGTCAATTTCAATGCCCACCCAGTTGACACCTGCCTCCTGAAATTCGTCAAGGGCACTGAACAATTCCATACGATCCTCAAGGGGTTTTACGTTCGCTGCAACTGGGACTCCTGTTTGGACGATCTCTTTGAGATTTTTAGGGATCAGTGACCCTGTCCATAGAAGGCTTCCAACCTCTTTAAGGGCAAGCGCCACTTCTGTAAGGCCATTTTCCACAATAGCGGGGATCGGGGTTGTGATAGCTGACATGATTACAGGAGTTGAAAGCTCTATTCCCAATACCTTACAATGTGTGGTGGATTCTGCAGCATCGATGCACCGTTGCCTAAAGGTATATCGGTCAAGAACACGACGGTTGTGAGACAGAATAAATCCAGTCTCCACCCCGTCCAAAAACACCCTTATATCCCTTTTCCTGAGAAGTTCTTCACCCTTCTGATAAAGCTCTGTGAGATCCATAGGGATATCTCCTTTCAGCATATAAGGTCAGCCACCAAGTCCCTGGCCCAGACCCGCCTGCCGGATGGCGGGCAGGCCTGGGATGCAGTGACTTATTTTTATAGCACTGCCTCTTTAAGATTAAAGGATTAATAGATTATGACAATCATTTCGCACCATGGCGGGCTCAAAGGCACGAAGAAATGATTCTGTCTCTTATTAAAAATGATATTTAAAAAATTATATAATAATCTTGGTGACTTGGTGTCTTTGTGGCTGAACTATTACCTTTCAGCTAATAACCCAGGTCTTCACCGACAAGTTTTACATGGATGCGGCCCTTGATCATGTGCCCCTCTATGATGCTCCACATGTTGCAGATACGCTGTGGCGATTTGCAGTCGGTACACAGCCCGGTCTCAACGCACGGAGTATTGAGCCCCAGGCGAATGGCGTTGATAGGTCCTACGTAGTTCCTGACTCGGGCCATGGCTGACTCCAGATCGGGAGCCACCTTATTCATCCCTACTACCAGGATAACCTTTTTAGGCCCAAATGTCATGGCCGCCACTCGGTTACCCATGCCATCGAGGTTGACCAATCTGCCGTCCAGGGTGATGGCGTTAGAACTAGCGATCATCACATCAGCCGTCATACCTTTGCGCCTGAGTTCCAGACTCTCCTCTGGTGAGAGTCCGGGTTGGTAAGGATTAATAACCTCAACTCCGGACAGATTATCTAACGCTTCCCAAAGGCCCATGTCTACAGTTGTCATTGAACCGCAGCGGAAGACCGTCGCCCCCTGCGGAATCATGGCCACAATCTCGTCCCTGGCCTGGGATGCGTTTGAGGAGTAACTCCCTTCCATGCGGCGCTTCTCCAGGTGATTGATCACATTCTTGGCCACCTTTTCGTTCCAAACTATCTGATGTGCGTCCATATTGTGCCTCCTTCAAAATAAGGTTACAATTTTCTCTTTCAGGAATTCCTCTTTGAATACTATATAATACAGATGAGGAGGTTGTGTGTCAATTAGAAGGGGGAATTGAATGGTTTTCATTATGTGGGACAGACGCAATATGTCATCGTGGATAACCGCCCATACCTTATCAATAATGCTGGTAGTAGTTACAGCATCAGATGGTTTGGGGTTCCATGGAGATCGGCTTTCTGAGCCCATTTATAGGAGAGATAAAAAGCCCGCATGGCATTTTCTGGGGCTGAAAAAATAGGGATATTGGAATGTCTTCTCAGGTAATCTATTTCAACAGATTCTGTAAATACAAAAAATGCAACAGGCTTTTGATACCGTTCCACCAGTTGTGCCACTTTTTGGACAAGTTTTCGGGAGGAACTTTGTTCAAATCCCTGGTGGCGGTATCCATGCCCTAAAAGGATACCGTCCAAATCCTCACGCTTCAACAGCTCATCCACTATATATTCGTAAACATCGAGATCAAAAAGATCGCCCAGATCCAATGGGTTTTGCAAGCGGATGACATGAGCCCTGAATCGGCTCTCGATTTTTTTCAAAAAGTCCTCTGGAAAAGATGGAAGGTGAAATCCGTAATGTGCACAGGCATCCGCTGCAATCACTGCATGACCTCCTGAGCGGGACACCACGGCCAGCCGATTGCCCTTTAAGGGAGGCAATGTCAGGGATTTGGTATAATCCATGGCATCATCCATGGTATTCACTCGCACACATCCGGCTTGCTCAAGGGCATGATCCACCAGTTGGTCATCAGAGAGAAGTGCAGCGGTATGGGAATGTGCGATCTGTGCACTCGCTTTGAATCGGTTCGACTTATGAACAAGGATAGGCTTTTTGGATTTTGAGGCGATTTCTATAAATCTCCTGCCGTCAGTAAAACCCTCAAGATATAAAAGAATGATTCTGGTCCCTTCATCATGGATCAAATATTCCAACAGATCATTTTCATCCACATTCAATTTATTTCCCATCGAGACGAACTTATTTATCCCGATATTCTCCTCTGCTAAAAACCCCAAATAACTTAATCCCACGCCTCCGCTCTGTGCCAGAATAGAGACCGGTCCCAAAGAGATATCTGTTTGTAAGGGCATAAATGGTATGGCAAGACCATTTTCCATATTAATCATGCCAATTCCGTTTGGGCCAATAAATCGAATCCCATACTTTCTGGCAACTTCAATACAAGCATTTTCCAGGCCACTACCATCTTCCCCCATTTCAGAAAAACCCCCTGATTCAATCACTACCCATTTGATACCTTTACGGCCACATTGTTTTAAGATTTCCGGGATGTTTTTTGCCGGTGTGAGGATGACGGCAAGGTGGATCTCGCGATCGATCTCCTCCAGGGACTGGTAAATATGCTGCCCAAAAACAACACCTTTCCTCAAACCCACGGATAGTATCTCACCCTGGTATCCAAATGTCAGACAGTTCAAGACGATATTTTTGCCAAGATTGGTCGGTTCCGAAGATACTCCAATAACCACAATATTTTTTGGATAAAAGAAATTTGAAAATTGGCTATGGTTGTTCATTGACTCCTCTTTCCATTCTTTTTATT
>JAFDHR010000135.1 GCA_019308645.1 Deltaproteobacteria bacterium | reverse complement strand
TCTTGTTTTTCTTTACTTTGGTAGCCATAGGAAGTTCCTCCTTTTTAAATGTTTTTATCTTCGGGTTTATTAACCCTTGAGGGACTTCCTTACAACCTAAAATCTATCATAGTCACTATACTATCAAGTTAGGGTCCTTCATTTCGCAAAGACAACAACGGGGCAAGGTATAATTAAATACTATACCAACGTTATTTTCTCTAAGAAGTTATGGTAGTGGTGCAGTATGCAGTGTGATCGAAAAGCAGCTCATCGTGAATAGATCTCTCAAACGCAGGATCGAACAAACGAGGAAAATGGCACACAAAAGTAGTATTTAAAAAAAGACTTGATTCCTTTATTTCACAGCTGAAGCATTCAATTCATGCCTAACAAATATGTGTGCAAACACTGTGGCCATAAGCGGTAAGTGAAATTCAGGCAAGCCGGTGGTCGGTTAAGCTCATTCGATAGGTCGTTTTGGGGTTGCTTGGCATAGCTTGGCTGAAGAAAATAGGATCATAGCGCGCTGCTTGATCGGTTTGACCGTAACACGAGTAGTCCCACCATGCAGGCCGAGATGGCAAAGCAGAGCCCCATGGCAATAAACACTGATTCGAGACCAAAGTGATCGGCCAGATAGCCACCTACGGCAGCTGCAGTCGAACCGACGCCAAAAGTCAGTAAAAAGTGAATCCCATACCCCAATCCATGCCGGTGCGCGGGCAGGTATTTGGATATTAAATAAACTTGAATGGGTTGGGTTGAAAAATAAAAAAAGGCGTAAACCACGGCCGAAGTTACCAGGATCAAGCCACTGCTTTTGGCCATGGCGAAAACAAAACACATGCCGACAGTAACGGCAATAAAGTAGAATTTTTCGGCACTGTAGCGGTCTACCAGCCTTCCTGCCCAATATTGCCCCAAGGCACCGGAAAGTAGTGCGATTGTCGCTACAGTGCCACCTAAAGTCACTGTATCCAGGTGCAAGAAATCCAGGTGTACCAGTTCACCCATGTAGGTGGGTAAGAATGTCATGATTCCCTTGTAGGTAATGCCCAGAGCTGTGGCTGACAGAAAGAACAAAACGATATTCACCATAGGCAAAGAGCCCTTGGGCGGTTTTGTACCTTCCGCCTTTTTCTCGCGTTCAAATAATGTGACTTGCTTGGCGATGACCATCGAATAGCAACCTAGGCCGATACTCACCAGCCCAAATAGGATGTGTGGCGTTCGCCAGCCGAATGCCGAACCGATTCCGGCGGACAAAATGGGGACGCTTGCGATTCCCAGGCTGCCAGCAATTCCATGAATGCCGAAGGCTTTTCCCCGCTGAGTCATGGATAGAGACAGCAGGGTATTGGCAGCCGGGTGATAGGTACTGCAAAACAGACCGATCAGTCCCATAATGATACCGTAGCTCAACAACGATGTGATTGGCCCTATGCCCAGACACAACACACCGGCCCCGAGTAAATAAAGTGTTATTAATCGTCGCGGTCCCACCTTATCGGCCAATATGCCTGCCGGCAGCGATCCCAGGCCAAAGGCATAAGAGAAGCCGGTGACAATCAATCCCAGATGAAAATAATCGGTACTAAACTCACCGATTAGCAGTGGAATTAAGGGTGGTAATACACCTTCAAACAGGTGAATCAGGCTATGGGCACCAATTGTTAGGCCGATAATTTTTTTCTCTTCGTCTCTCACATTGTCTCCTGCGAGAAAAATGATAAGATAACTTATTTACGGTGAGGAAAACCAGTTTGTAGCGTATAAGAAACGTTGACCGACTTGTCAACCGGAAAAATACCAACATATTGTAATTAAATAATAATGATCAACATCGGATGGCTTTAGGTCAATAATAGATGAATGTACCCAGATAAGGTCACTTCATCCTATTACTTCAGCTGACAGCAACAGCCAGCGGCCCTCACTGCTGGTGAGCTCCGCGGTAGTGGCTTAATTCATTAAAGGAGGGCAATATGTTCCCTAATATTAATGAAATAAGAAAGACAAGGAAGAAGTACAATTGGCAGATGTACCAAAGCGGTATCAACGCTTTTCGTGAGATTGGGGAGGTTGAAGTTAATGCACTGAAAGATGCTGTGCTTGCTCAGAAATACAAAGAACTGGTAGCCTTGGGAATCAGCATCAGTAATGGATGCTACGGCTGAATTGAATATCATGTCAGCAGTGCTGCTGACGTGGGTACAAGTCGTGAGGAGATTCTGGAAGCAACTGCTGTTGCTTTAGCCCTGAGTGGCGGCATGGCAGACTGGCCTGCACGATTTGTTTTCAAGGTTCTTGAAGAATTGGAAAGCCAGCTAAAGGCCCAGTAACAAAATTAGAGGGAAGTGAATTCCTTTCCATTCAATTAAACCCCTATTATAATAATCCTGCTGACCTTAGATACCCTTGACACAAAAACCACCATTTCCTATAATTCATCTATTATAAGCCGTGCTTTTATCAATCCTCAAGGCATGGAGGTCAATGGCTGATATGTACATCCATATAGGAGAAATGTTAGCAAGAAACGCCCGGATGTATCCAGATGAGATTGCCCTTGTTGAAAGAATACCGGCTGAGGGGAAAAGATGGCAGATTACATGGAAGCAATTTGATGAACGTGCGAACCGTTTCGCAAATGTGCTCTTAGACAGGGGCATCAAGAAAGGTGACAAGGTCGCACACCTCATGTATAACTCTATCGATTGGCTTATTGCCTATTTTGGCATCGTCAAAACAGGGGCATGGGTCGTGCCACTCAACTTTCGTTTCACAAGTGCCGACATCAAATACTGTATGGATGTTGCAGAACCAGGCTTGCTTCTCTTCGGTGAAGAATTTACTGACCGGATAGATGCAATAAGAGATCATCTCTTAATAAAGCATTATATCTGTGCTGGCATACAGATTCCCGATTACGCAGATATTTTTGAGAAGGTACTGGAAGATGCGCCGGCTACCCCACCACAAGTTGAGCTTGGTTTTGATAATCCCTGCGGGCTGTACTTTACCTCTGGCACCACGGGTACCCCAAAGCCTATTCTTCTGACCCATAAAAACATGGTCTGTGCCTGTATAACGGAAAAGGTGCACCATGGACAAACCAAAGATGATAATTTCATCCTTATTCCCCCCTTATATCATACCGGTGCAAAGATGCACTGGTTTGGCAGTTTTATTGTAGGGAGCCCTGCTGTGATCCTGAAGGGGGTTTCTCCTGAATGGGTGTTAGAGGCAGTGAGCGAAGAGGGGGGCACCATCGTCTGGCTCTTGGTCCCATGGGCTCAGGATATCCTCTTAAAGCTCGATAGTGGAGAATTAAAATTGAAGGACTATAAAATCGATCAGTGGCGACTCATGCACATCGGAGCTATGCCTGTTCCTCCATCCCTGATCAAGCGGTGGAAGGAATACTTACCTGATATGGAATATGATACCACGTACGGTTTAAGTGAAGCCTCCGGACCGAATTGTATGCACCTCGGAATAGAAAACCTCCATAAGGTTGGCTCCATCGGACACCCAGGATTCAATTGGGAGGCACGTATTGTTGAAGAGGATGGACGAGATGTGGAGTGCGGTGAAACAGGGGAACTTATTCTTCGCGGTAACGGGATAATGAGGGAATATTACAAGAACCCTGAAGCTACGGCCAATGCGATAAGGGATGGGTGGCTCTACACGGGGGACATGGCCAGAAAGGATGAGGATGGTTTTATCTATCTTGTTGACAGGAAAAAGGATGTCATCATCACAGGTGGTGAAAATGTCTTTCCTGTTGAAATTGAACATTTTATTTATACGCATCCAAATGTAAAGGATGCCGCAGCCATCGGCTTCCCGGATGAAAGGCTGGGTGAGATTGTTGCCGTTGTCATTGATGTGGTTACAGGAAAAACACTGACCGAAGAAAAGGTTTTCCAATACTGCGAGGAGTTACCCCGATATAAGAGACCTCGCAAGGTCTTTTTCGGGGAAGTTCCTCGAAGCCCCACAGGAAAGATAGAGAAACCGAAACTGAGGAAAAAATACATCGGCAGGGAAGAAGCCTTTAAGTTCTAATCATAATCTCGTAGCTTGCTCCTGATAGGTCATGAGTAATCCGGACAAGGAAATAGGGTCGGATTAAGAAATTAAGATGAACAGATAATGTTCCTAACCTATTAACAGACCTAAAAAATAGGAGACGAGAGATGAAAGGGAGTGCCACTGAACTTTTAGCCTACGGCACAGCTGTAAAACTTAGCAAATAAATCATTTGGTATCGAATGGTATGCTTCCTAAAACAGAGGAATAATTGAGTGATGTTTAAGGCAATGATAACATTGCGACAAAGGCTTACTATCTTAGGAGGACATGCAAAATGAACTGGAATACCCTCTACTCCACCCGTATCAATTCAATGGGACATTCAGATGTCGTTGGAATTTTGAAATTAGCTGAACGACCTGAGATTATCTCCTTCGCAGGTGGGCTTCCCGATCCGGCAACCTTTCTCTTGGAGGAAATCAAAGAAGCCTTCAAAGAGGTTCTCTCACAAAAAGGACACGCCGCATTGAATTATGGACCGACAGCAGGCATTACCCCTTTTAGGGAATGGCTGGCAGAATATATGACACAGTCAGGCAGAAACTCGAAAGTTGAAGAATGCCTGGTAACAACAGGCGCCATTGCAGCCTTAGACCTAATTTGCAAAGTTTTGCTGGATCCTGGCGATGTTGTGATTGTGGGCGAACCAGCTTACGTAGCTGCCCTCCACGTCATTAAAAGTTATCAGGGTCGTTGTGCCGGTGTTCCATTAGATGATAAAGGAATGCAGCCAGATGCGCTGAAATTGATGCTTGAAGACTTACAGCATCAATCATTGCATCCCAAATTTATTTACCTGGTCCCTTCATTCCAAAATCCAACCGGTGTTACACTTTCGGAAACGCGTCGAAAAAAAATTATTGAACTCTCTGTTGAGTATAATGTGCCAGTTATAGAAGATGCAGCATACCATGATCTGCGATTTGAGGGTTCAGCTCCACCACTGCTCGCATCCCTGGACGCACATAACGTTATACATATTAATACCCTCTCAAAAATCTTTACCCCAGGCGTGCGCATAGGTTGGGTGACTGCACCGCAAGAATTGATCGAGACTTTGACCATGGCCAAGCAAGGTCAAGATCAATGTTCTACAACTATCGGACAATACGTAGCCTTTGCTTTCGCTTCAAGAAATTTGATTGAGCAGCAGACATCCAAGGCCGTTGAAATATATCGCCGGAAAAGAGACGCCATGTTGGCGGCCTTAGCGAATCACTTCCCACCAAGTGCACACTGGACGAAACCTCAAGGAGGTTTTTATACGTGGGTTACTGTGCCCAAGGAAATTGACACTGAAGCACTTTTACCAAGAGCAATAAAGGATGCCTCAGTTGCATATGTTGCCGGTCCAGCCTTTTATCACAATCGCAGTGGAAAAAACCACATGCGGCTATGCTACAGTTACGTACCTGAATCACATATTGAGAAAGGTATTCGCAGGCTTGCTCATGTTTTGTCTATATCAACGGGCTAACCCATGGAACAAGATCGGGATTGTGTAACACTATCGAAGATCCTTCAGTTTGCGGACTTGCGGAATCAAGAGGTTCTTGAGATAGGATGTGGAGATGGGCGAATCACATCACAGTTGGTTGGCAAAGCAAAAAGGCTGGTCGCAATTGATCCGGATGCAGCGAACATTGCCGAGGCGAAAGAAAACATGGAGGGTGTCGACTTACGTATCGGGTCTGGGGAGTTTTTGGAATCCCCAACCGAGTCTTTTGACGTAATTTTGTTTACTCTCTCACTTCATCATCAGGACAGCAAAGTAGCTCTGAGAGAAGCCAAAAGGGTCCTTAGAGATCATGGACGGGTAGTGATCCTTGAGCCAGTAAATGATGTGGAAATTGAACAGGTATGTAACTTGTTCAAAGGTGAAGCTCAAGTGCTTCAGGATACTCTTCGCGCAATTGAGGCAAGTGATTTCGATGTTGAGCGCTCCGAGGTATTTTACACCTATTGGGAATTCGAAAACGAACATGAACTATACGAGTGGCTTTTCACCTACTACCAAAAGTCTTTTGACAATAGCCTTGTTGTGCTAATAGGGGAACTTCTGGGTAACAAAGTAAAGTCTCCCCCAATCATATTACAGGACAAGATTATGATTGTCTCTCTTCGAAAGCACATTGCCCAAGGCTGAAGATTTTACTCTTTTTTTGTAACTACCCAGGTATCTTGCCACCAAGACACTAAGACTATAGAATTATCCTTTATTATAGCTTTTTCAATCCCGACATGGTCAGCGATTTTTTTGGGCTGATTTATTTGACCATTTGGCTAATGGATCTATCGGAACCGAAAATCCAATTTGAAATTATACAGCCAGGGGATTCTCGGGTCAA
>JAFDHR010000134.1 GCA_019308645.1 Deltaproteobacteria bacterium | reverse complement strand
TTCCCTGGTGAGGGCTCTCCTTGATGATTTCGCGGTTTCTGGTATGTTTTCATTAGATCCAGGCAGCCCAACTCTTTCAACCGATTGTAAATCAGGGTCCATGCACAATCCTTTTCCGAATCTATCTCGCATTTACCATTATTTGTGCCACCGCATGGGCCATTAACCAGCCCCTTATGGCACGATGTCACTGGACATATCCCCCCTGTCTCTCCTAAGATGCAGGTACCGCATTGGCTGCATATCTCATCAAATTGGCCAATGCCGTTCTCTTTTCCGATGAATAGGGTATCCAGGGCAGGGACAACCATTTGTTGTAACTGCCTGGCGATGGTCTGCACCCCAAAGGCGCATGTCATAATCAACAAGACATCGGCCTGGTCAATCTGCTGGCCATATTCGTTGAGGGCCTCTCCTGTCAGATTGTCGCATGCTACCGGTAATATCATTGTTCCAGTAACCAGCTTTCCTTGACCGGAACCAGCTTTCCTTGACCGGATAATCTTTCTTTCATGACCCTCACCTCAGGCTCCCCTCCTGTCCGAGTCAGGGTGGTGCATGTACCGCACCCGATGATGAAAATCCTTCCCAGCCCATTGAGAAGGCGGTCAATCTCTTCCTCTGGTTTTCTATTTTTCCTCTAAGTCACACCTGAGGCATCTCATGGCTTCCCGGTGGGCCTCCTCCTTAGAGAATCCTTTCTCTACCTCTCTAAAGTCCCGTACCCTCTCTTCTGGCTTCTCAAGCTGGATCTTGATCCTCGGTTTTTCTTCGGTGGTTTCCTCATCCAGGGCCAGACCAATATCCTCCTTCATTGCAGTCTTTTCATCCACAATCTCTACCCTTCCTTTTTCTCCTTTAAGGTATTTGTCTATTGCGAGTGCCGCCCTTCTGCCTGAGGCGATTGCATTTATGACAATACTGGGGCCTGTGGTAAAATCTCCCCCTGCAAAAACACCAGGTATATTGGTAGATAGAGTGTTTTCGTCTACCACGAGACTGCCCCACAGGGCCCTTTCAAGCTGGCTGTCTTTAGAGAGAAAAGAGATGTCAGGTGCCTGGCCGATGGAAATAGTAATAGTCTCGGCCTCCACCATTTGGGTCACTTCCTCGTTAACACTCAGAGAAGAATGCCCCTCTTCATCAAAAACCGTCATACTGCGCATAAACTCAATGCCTGTGATTGTACCACCGTGATGTATAATCTGCTTGGGAGCCCATAAAGGATTGATGACGATTCCCTCCTCAATGGCCTCCTCAATGTCTTTCTCCCATGCAGGCATTTCCTCCTTTGTCCTCCGATAGAATATTTGAACGTCCTGGGCGCCCACCCTGAGGGCGGTTCTGGCCACATCAATAGCAACATTACCTCCTCCCAACACCACTACCTTTCCTTTTAGCTGTATCTCCTTGCCGCTCCTGATGTCTGTTAAAAATTGAAGGCCGTAATGAAGACCGACTAAGCCTTCTTCTTCGCCAGGAATGTTGATCCTCTTGCTGGCCTGGGCTCCTGCGCCAATAAATACGGAGTGATACCCCTCTTCTAAAAGGTCATTTACGGTATGTTGGGCATCAATGGGTGAGTTATACCTGATCTCTACGCCACAACTTTCGATGTAGGCGACCTCCTCTTGAATCACCTTGCGGGGGAGACGGAATTCCGGAATCGCAATTCCCAGCATCCCTCCAGCCACGGATTGCGACTCAAATACAGTCACCTTGTATCCCATTTTCGCCAGAAAGTAGGCACAGGTCAATCCGGCTGGCCCTGCACCCACCACAGCTACCTTCTGGGTTTTTGTTACCGGAAACGGCTCTTTTGGCTTACCTATATGATCAAAATACCAGTCTGAGGCAAATCGCTTGAGAGAGCGGATCGCAACCGGTTCATCCAATTCACCTCGCCGACATTTTAATTCACAGGGATGGATACAGATCCGACCACATACAGCGGGAAAGGGATTTCTCTCCCTGATAATTTCTACTGATTTTTCATATTTATCAGCTGCAATAGCAGCCACATAATTGGGAACATCAATCCCTGCCGGACATGCATGTTGGCAGGCGGAGATGACCATTGCATCACATGTGGCCCCGGCACATCGATGTTCCAGTATATGGTCCTCATATTCCTTTAAGAAATATTTGAGGGTGGAGAGAGCGGGCTTGGGAGCAGTCTGCCCAAGACCGCAGAGGGATGAGGCTATTATGGTTTCCCCAAGGTCCCTGATTGTCTGAATATCCTCAATCCTGCCTCTTCCCTGTGTAATCCGTGTTAAAATCTCCAACAACTGGGTGGTCCCCAGCCGACAGGGAGCGCATTTTCCGCAGGATTCCGACTGGGTAAAACTCAAGAAAAAGCGAGCGATTTCTACCATACAGTTATTTTCATCCATAACTACCATGCCACCTGAGCCCATGATGGACCCTATACGCTGAAGAGTGTCATAATCAATGGGAAGATTCAGATATTGAGTGGGTACACAGCCGCCCGATGGTCCTCCCATCTGGACTGCCTTGAACTTCCCTCCCTTGGGGATGCCACCGCCAATATCAAAAACTACCTCTTTGATGGTTACACCAATAGGGATCTCCACCAGGCCTGTATTATTTACCTTCCCAACCAAGGAGAAGATTTTAGTCCCTTTACTCTTTTCCGTGCCCATCTGGGTATACCATTCCACGCCGTTTTTAATGATC
This sequence comes from Deltaproteobacteria bacterium, assembly GCA_019308645.1. The sequence goes on along the minus strand of JAFDHR010000134.1, from coordinate 4,375 downwards.
AATGGGATGTTGGCCCAGGTCTCTACATTATTGATATTGGTGGGTTTTCCATCAAGTCCCGCTTGAGCAGGAAACGGTGGCCGGGCCCTCGGCATTCCCCTTTTTCCCTCAACAGAGGCCATGAGGGCAGTTTCTTCGCCACATACAAAGGCCCCTGCACCCATCTTGATAGAAACATCAAAATTAAAACCGGTTTCAAGGATATTCTCCCCCAAAAGCCCCAGCTCTTTCATCTGTTCTAAAGCAATAGTCAGGTGTTCTACAGCAATGGGATATTCTTCTCGCACGTAAATGTAGCCATATTCTGCTCCAATGGCATAAGCGCCGATAAGCATCCCCTCAAGCACTGCATGCGGATCGCCTTCCAGAACCGTACGGTCCATAAATGCACCGGGATCTCCCTCATCTCCATTGCAGATGATATATTTAGGTTGTCCTTCTGCCTGACGGGCGAATTTCCATTTCACTCCTGTAGGAAAACCGGCACCACCCCTGCCTCTCAGTTTGGCCACTGTTACTTCATCGATCACCTGTTCCGGCGTCATTTTAGAGAGTACTTTGCCAATGGCCTGATATCCTCCAGCGGCAATGTAATCCTCAATATTGGTGGGATCGATTTTCCCGCAATTTGCCAGTACCCTTCTGACCTGCTTGCCGAAAAAGGGTATATCCTTTTCTCGCATAATCTTGTTCTTAGTTTCAGGATCGGTATACAAAAGTCGGTCAACAGGTCTGCCATGGACAAGTGTTTCAAACACAATGTCTGGTACGTCATTTGGGTCGACCTTGTTATAGAAGATATCCGCAGGCTCAATAGCCATGACCGGTCCATTTTCACAGAAGCCCCGACAGCCGGTTTTCTTGACCTCGATTTCGTCTTCTAAACCGCGGTCGGCGATTTTCTGCTTGCAGCCCTCAAGAATTTTGAGAGCACCCCCAGCACGGCATCCTGTGCTACAGCATATTTTAACGACAGTTTTGTTAGGATCCCGTTTACTCAGGATGGTTTGCCGAAGGTCCTCCAAATCTGATAGGGTGTTAATTATATCCATCCTCAATATCCTCAAATTCTCTTTCTAATTAGATAACATTCTTTCTATGACTCTTAGTCTCTTCCTTTTTCCTTGCCAAACTCGGCAAGTATGTTGGTTACTTTTGGCGGTGTTAGTTTTCCAAAATAGGTTCTGTTCACCATCATGGTAGGAGCAAGGGCGCAGGCCCCAAGACAAGCCGCAGTCTCAAGAGTAAATTGATAATCAGGGCTGGTTTCCCCTTCATTCAGGTCCAGCTCCTTTTTAATAAACCTCAGAATACTTCGACTCCCTCTGACGTGACAGGCCGTGCCACGACACACCTTAAGCACATATTTACCCTTAGGCTTCAGGGAAAACCCAGCGTAAAAGGAGATCGCCCCTTGTACCTGACTCGCAAAAAGATTCAGGGCCTCTGCAATGGTCTCAATGGATTCCTCTGGTATGTAACCAAATGTCTCCTGGATATCTTGTAATAGAGGGATCAAGGCCCATGTCCTAACCCTGTGTTTATCTATAATGGCCTCGAATTTACGCCAGTCTATTTCTTGTGGCTCCATGATTAGACCCTTCGTTGCAAAAATTCTGTTTTTTCTGGCGGAACATTTTTTAGCGAATTCCGTATTTGATACTGGATACTGGTTACTGGATATTAAGTACATCGAGCATCAAGTATCCAGTTTCAAGTTTCAAGTTTCTCAACCTTTACCGGGCACTCCTTCCAGCCGGGTGAGTCAGCTTCACCAAGTTGGGTCAGATTGATCAACTGCATTGCATCATTATTATGAAAGCCTGTTGGGATGAACGCGAGTCCTGGTCTCAAAACCTTCTTTATCGTTACCTCTCTGGATATAGACCCGTAAGGGGAAGATATCCTTACCATATCTCCCTCTTTAAGATTTATTCTGGCACTATCCACAGGGGATATCTCCACCTCTCCCTGTATACTAAAATTCTTAACTCTATTTGAATGGCCAGTCCTGGTGCCACTCCCAAGATGGTATCGAAGGGAACCCAAAATGGCTGTAAAGGGATAATCTTCTTTGAAGCCCTCATCCTCCGGAGAGCTTACAGGAGAAAAATAAATAGGTTTTCCCTCTGCATTTGGATGAAAAACCCTCAGATTGCTCGATTCCTTGATCCAGGATTTTTCCTTATTCCGTTCCAATTCCGAGTACATCGGTACAAGTTGACTGATTTCTGCTCTTATTTCCTGTAGAGAGAAATATCTCTTGGAATAATCCATCTTATCGAATAATAAGTTAAGGATCTCCCAGTCGGGTCTTGCCTCACCTGGTGGGGGAACCACAGGCTCAAAGGATTGGATTCTTCCCTCCATATTGGTGAATGTTCCACCCTTTTCACTAAAGGCAGCTCCCGGCAAAACAACGCCTGCCATATGGGTGGTCTCCGTAGCAAGGATGTCCTGAACTACCAGTAGTTCCAGGTTATTTAATGCATTTCTGATGCGCTCAGGCTGTGGGAGACTGAGAATAGGGTTTTCACCCATGATATAAAGGGCCTTAAGATTTCCATTCTCTATCTCCTCAATCATACGAATTATATTGAGTCCCGGATCCGGTGAAAGTTTAACCTCCCAATTCTGTTCCCACTGGTTACGTATTGTATCATTGCTGAGAGGCTGGCGGCCGGGAAGGGAATCTGGCGCTGAACCCATATCTCCTGACCCTATCTCGTTGTTTTCCTTTGCAAGCAAATATATACCTCTGCCCTCACCACCCACACTACCTGTCATCAGTGCGAGATTGAGCAAGGCATCCACAGTTGCAATCCCGTTTCTCTGCTGAAATATCCCGTGTCCGATCACAAAGGCTATTTTTTTTCCTGCAATCAAATCCGCTGCTTTCTCAATTTGTACTGAATCAAGCCCAGTGACTTGACATACCATTTCAAGGTCAATCGAAGTGAGGCCTGAACAATAAACATCAAAGTCCTCTGTAAGTCGGGCAATGAAATCAGTATCATATGCCTTCCTCTTATAAAGAGAGGCTGCCAAGCCATTTATCATCGCGCAATCGCTGTGGGGAGCAAGGGGCAGCCAGAGGGAAGAGAAAGGAACTAACTCTGTTTTTCTCGGATCTGCCACAATGAGTGGAATTCCCTTTATCCTTGAGGCCCGTTTGAGGTAGTAACCAAACACAGGTACCGATTGAGTGGGATCAGCCCCTATAACGAAAATTATCTCGGCCTTCTCAAGCTCAGCTAATGGTTTGACTCGGCCACCACCATCAAGTCTTTCATTTATTCGGTTTATTATCGTCCTGCCTGAGCCATAACTGCCGTTATCCACGTTATTTGTTCCCACAGCAACACGGGCTATCTTTTGAAAGAGGTAATTTTCCTCAATAGTGCATTTTGATGAACCAAGAAATGCCAAGCTTTGAGGCCCATGCTTCTTCTTTATTGAAATAAGGCCTTTGGCAACAACCTCAAGCGCCTCATTCCATGGGGCAGGTGTTAGCCTTTCACCTGTTCGAATTAATGGACGGATCAATCTCTCAGACACATTTAAAAAGTCATGGGTAAAATGACCTCGTACACAAAGGGTGGATAGATTAACTGTATTTTCTTGGTGTGAAGGATTTACTTCAATAATCTGGCCATCAACTGATCCCATCACCAGAGAGCAACCCACACCGCAGAACCCACATATGGTTGATGATTCTTTTTGTGGAGAACCCACATATCGAGCATTCTTAATAGAGAGCGCACCTGTAGGGCACAGAGATACACAGGTACCGCAGAATGTGCAACTGGATTTCTCCAGAGGCATCTCATGCACTGTTGCTGGGCGTGATTTGAATCCCCTGAGATTGTAATCGATGGCGCCAACCACGACCAATTCATTGCATGCACGAATACACCTTCCGCAGAGGATACACTTACTGAGGTCTCTGATAATGAAAGGATTTGCCTCTTCCAGACCGGTATAATAGGGCATAGGATATAGATCTATCTGGCCTACGCCCAGTTCAGCAGCAATCTGCCTCAACTCGCATCTGTTTCCCTGGCTACATACAATACACGATTCAGGGTGATTGGCCATCATCAGGCGGATAATATTTCTTCTGTGCCTTTTAATAATAGGGGAGTCTGTCTGTATCGCCATATTTGGAGATACAGGGGTGACACATGAGGCCATAATTCGACCACTTTTTTCATCTTCCACTATACAGAGCCGGCAGGCGCCAACCGGTTCCAAATGGGGATGATGGCAGAGAGTAGGAATTTTGATACCATTTTCCAAGGCTGCATTTAAAATGCTCGTCCCTTGAGGGCAACTGATAGTTTTCCCATTAATGGTAAGGCTTATCTCTTCCAAG
>JAFDHR010000133.1 GCA_019308645.1 Deltaproteobacteria bacterium | reverse complement strand
AGATTAATACCAGCATTTTTATCAATGGGCTGATAATCGGGTGGCCCAGTATCCAGGTAAATATTTTCGAAATCTCTTTTACTATCCACTAAAGGTTCATTATAGTCTGCGCTGGAAGTCGTAAGTTGAAAGTGAGAACTCAGAATAGGTTCCGATCCTGAGTAATTGCTTGCTTTTAAGGTAAAAGGCAATTTAACGGAATCATTGACGGCAATTGCTTCTGGTTTTTCAGGTGGAGTAAAATTTTCAAGTTTTCGGTAAAATGAATCAATTTTTACGTTGTTCAACCGCTTATCGGGAGTACCAAGGCTAAATGTTTGTACCACATAATTTTTATTTGCAAGATCAATATCAAATATAGAATAACAATAATGATCAAAAGATTTTTGTATCTCAGGATAGTCACGTTGATTACCATACCTGCGCCAACGGTCCAATCCTGCGCCACCTCCTCCGTTCAGCATGAGACGAAGAGGAAGATCTCTGATAGCGCCGCGTTCATAATTATGTGAATGACCATACATCAGAAATGCAGCTTTACTATATTTGCTTAGAGTCGGTATAACTCTGTCTTGAATGTAGCCGGTATTACCATCAGGCCAGACCTCGCTGTGACCGGGGTGATGACAATAAGCAAATATCCAATCAATACTGTTGTTGGCCTGTGCCGCTTGCAAAACATTGTTTAACCAGCTAATCTGCGTATCATTCCGCAATTGCCAGTTGCTATTAATGCCTATAAATAAAACTCTGCCAATCTGGAAGCTATAATATTTTTCGCCTTCCGCACCGCCAAAATCTTCGTATTTCATATATTGATAATAAAACGGGTCTTCATTTTCATGATTTCCGATACTGACCATAAAAGGAACAGTACCGGATAAAGGTGTGATGGGATCAAAATATTCTCTCTGGTATTGGTCCAGAGTTCCGCCCGTTGTAATAATGTCTCCAACATTGAGGATGACATTAATGTTGTTTTCAATATCTTCTCCATATAACTCGATCATTTTTTCTTTCATAGCTTTAATAACTTGGCGATACATAGTCGGCACAGTTCGAGAATCGCCAAGAACACCAAAACGTACATGTCCTTCATGGCTGCCGAAAGGTGGAGGTGTCTTAAAATGATAGACATCCGACTCGGCTTCTGCTGTTTTAATTTGATAATAATAAACAGTATTTGCAGTTAAATTATCTAATTTAACAACATGCCAAATCGTCCGATTGGCAAGGACTTCTGTTTCTCCAACTATTGTGTTTCCCATGGAAGGTGTATTACCATAAAAGAGTGTGGATTCCAAATCTTCTGTTGTTTGCCAACAAATATAAATGGAAGAGGGTGATGGAGATTGAAGATACGGAAATACTTGGGCAGCGAAATTACTCTCGAATGCAATAAAAAAAAAGAGAATGGTAAAAAATTTCTCCATGACAATTCCTATTACTTTATAGAAACATCAGAAAAAAGCCGTCAATTGAAAATTGACGGCTTTTTAACCACTTTGGGTTTACTTGATGAGAATCATTTTTCTTAGTGAGATAAAGTCGCCTGCCTCGATACGGTAAAAGTAAACACCAGAAGGCATGTTCTGAGCGGACCAGGTTACTTTGTAATGACCAGCAGCCTGTCCTTTCATGTCGACAAGTTTTGCAACTTGCTGGCCGAGTGAATTAAATACAGTTAATTGGACATCCGATCTCCTTGCAAGTGAATATTCAATCGTAGTCATCGGATTGAAAGGATTCGGATAGGCATTTTTTAGCTCGAAAGTAAGCGCCTTACCGTTGATACTTCCTACATTTGTCAAGTTTCCCAAGGGAGATGCATTTTGATCGATTGTACCAAGCGTGAAATAAGTTTCATCAGCCAGGGTAACAAAGGCAAACATTATCTTGTTACCTATAACGACAGGTGTATAGTCGGTAGCTACAGTAAAGTCACCAGAGGTTCCGTCGCGAGTTAAAAGGACGTAATTTTCAGCAACCCCTGCATCACTGGTTAAGACAAAATCCATTTGCACAGTTTGATCAAAAGTTTCTACTGCATCAAAATACCAGATGCGCTCATAACGGGCTTGCACAGGCGAGGGAATATCTGCAGCCGTCGTTCCTTTCAGGCCGTTGTGGCCTACAACAGCATATTTTTCTTCCTCAAAAGAAAGAATTGCAGATAGGCCTTGACTCTTGGCTAATGGATTGTCATTTTTTGCCATGGTCGCTAATAAATCTACGGCAAAGCCAGCTCTAAAGTCCAATCCACCTGAATGACCCTCCTTGTGTGCCCCCCAAATTCCGGAAACGTCATGCTGGCTCTGTATGACATCATTGCCAAGCGGCGCATAAGAAACCTTCCATGTAGCGGCATTAATGACTTCTGCATCGTGTCCACGTCCGCTTTGGTCTTGAACCACAGTACCTTCACCTTCATCAAATTTCCAGTATCCAACTAGGTCGGCATAATTCGGATGATCAGGTGTCACTTTTTTGAATCGCCATTCTTTAAGAACATCCGGAGTTAATGCGGCATGCCAGATTCGTATTTCATCCAGGCTGCCGGGGAATTGGGCCGGATAGTTTTCTGTTCCGTCCTGGCCAAAGCAAAGTGGATAGTGATCTTTGTTGATACATGGACCAAAGTCCGCAGGTACGTAAGTGGGGACAGTATAAATATCGTCAGTAAACACGATAATATACTCGGAATCCGGCTCAGCGGTTCTGTCGAAAACAAATCCGACATGATGCCAGTAGCCATCGTTGATGTTAGGTGGATCGAAATCGATTCTCCACCTGGTTGTATCAGCGATATTTACATCCCAACTTGCATCTTTTGCCGCCATATCCCAGCCGTTATTGCCACCGCTATCCCAATCCTTGTTGGAAATAAAAGCCGGATCGCTGCTGATACCAGGGCCAATCTGGATCCAACATTCAACTGTTAAGTCTCGACCTTCAGGGATGTCAAAATCATCGGAATACGGAACACGTGCATATTGGGTGTTATCGGCTTTTTTGAACACAATGGTTTTAAGTGCAGGTGTTACCTCTGTACTGAATTTGTGTTCATAGAAGCCTAAATTTCTGACTTCATCCGGGCTCATATATCTGTTATACAGACTAATCTGCGCAACATCAATGGCGTTGTCCTCACCATTGTCATCAGCGAAGAACAAGACCTTGTTTTCTTCCGATTTCGGAGAGAGAGCCAGTTCGCCATCCAATGCTTGGTTTTGAACGGATAAAATTTCTTCAGCATCAGCGTAAACAACAACATTGGGCAGGGTATCTCCCAGACTGACGGTCATTGCCAGACGATACCATTCACCTGGTTTAACAATGGATGAGTCGGTCCATCCAATAGTGCCGGAGCCAATTTTACCATCCGGATCGATAAACAAGTCCGCGTCGTCTATATTTTGCGGATTAGTTTGAAAAAGAGCATGGTATTGTCCGGATGCTGCAATTCTTACATCCATTGCAATAGTATACCGGTTTGTCTTTGTTGGCGTGGCGTTATCAGTAAAGCCATTAGCGAGAATATCATGTGTTGCTTCATAATAGCTACCTACGCCGACAGAGACAGCGCCATCTTCTGAGCTTGGGCCATCTATAATAGCGTGTTCACCCACCAGATTTAGGTCTTTTCCAGCAGAAGCTCCGAGAACGTTTTCAATGTCATCAAATGTCCATGCGCCAACAGCTGGCCCATAATCGATGAAATGACCATAACCGCCCAGTGCTTCAACTTCTTCGACTGTCAGGGGGCGATCATACAGTGCCAATTCTGCAATGTAAATGGGCGCATCCTCACCACTGTTGTCACCAAAGAACATAACCTGGTTAGAGGCATCCGGGCTGTCAAGGGAAAATCTGTCATCCAATGAACGCGGGGAACCATCCTGTGTCAGCTGGCCGTCCAGGTAATATTTAAATTGAACTCCAAGATCAGCAACAATTACGAGGCGATACCAACCTTCTGTTCCTACATGATAGAATGAATAGCCTGTACTACCAACACCCAGTGCTCCCGAGGGCCTGATAAAAACTTCCCAGTCATTGTAAACGGGGTCATCACTGTTGTCGCCTGCATAGAAAGAATACCATACGCCAGTTTGCGGAATGTGAAAATCAATGACGAGCGAGTACTGATTAACACGTGTTGGTGCTAAATCCGGTTGCGCAGGATCAAAACCGTTCACTTCAATGTCATGGAAGCAGCGATAAAAACTACCGAGGCCAATTTCTACAGCCCCATTACCGGCTTCTGGTCCTGGCATTGGAACAAAAGATGCCGGTGCCGATTCAAGATGATCCGCTACAAGATCATTGCCGACATCAGCAAGTTCCAGATTCGTGGCATCATCAAAAGTCCAATGTCCTACGAGACCGTCTGTTGGTAACGGTCCGGGACCCTGGGCCAAGATAATACTACACGATAAAAAGAACACAATAAGAAAAAATTTGATTTTCATATTTCTCCTCCAATTTTTTATTGAAATGCTGTTAATTATTAAAGCTAAAGAATTGTTCATAAATTATTCGCCCTCCTTTTTTTAATTATTTGTTTCCGTTAATTAATAAATTAGAATGCAATACCAACCGAGAATCGATGACTGGTCTCGAGAATTCCCCAATCAGAATAAGCATAGTCAACTCGATAACCAACACTACCTGGCTTAAAATAATCAATACCACCACCAAGAGTTAATCCATTTATGCTATCCTTCTCGAACATATTCTCATAACCAGCTCTGAAATAGAAAATTCCTGCAAAGCCATATTCTGCACCAATATTAATGCTTTCAGTCGAATTACTCGGATGGTTTAGATCCATTGTTATTAAGACGCTACTTAATCGACTAAATTTCTTTCCATAAGATATTCCAAACCTGAACAGTAAAGGTAAGGGGTAAGAACCGGTTTTGTACTCTACAGGAACTCGATCAATATTTTCATTCTTATCATCCGGATCAACTGTGGTGTCAAGGTCCCTACCCCTCAATCTTATTTCATTGCCAAAATTACTCATACTGATTCCTAATTGGAGGCCCTTTACCATAGTATTATAAAAAATACCCAAATCGAGTGCCATTGCATTACCTGTTTCGTTCCATATTTTCTGATTAATATACTTGCCAGTCATGCCGAAAGAAAATCTATCTGTGAGAGCCAATGCAAAAGTGAGTCCTATAGCGTAATCACGAGAAGTATATGTCTCTCCAGTACCTTCTGGTCTTTCGGCTGTTCTAACCGGTTGTTCGCCATAATCAAGAGTCATAAAGCTTAATCCAAGAGATGAATTGAAGATAGGTAGAGGCAGTACCAAACCAATGAAATCGTATTTCGTACCGACCAGCCATTCGTTGTGCATTGCTTCAATTTGAACACCATTTAACCAGACAATGCCTGCTGGGTTATAATATAATGCTGTTGGGTCGTTCGCTATAGCCGCATAAGCTCCTCCCATTGCCATTGCTCTTGCCCCAACACCTATTTCCAGAAATGTTGCCGCATTCGTTCCGATTCCGGAAACTTCAGTTTCGTATTGTGCTATTGAATTAACAGCAGTCCCCAATAGTATGATAATGACAAGTGTGATTTTAAAACATTTCATTTCTCTTCTCACTTTATTAGACTAACTTTAATTTATGATATTGAATTATTTTTTGGAGAATTAGAGACAAATTGTCAGCGACTAAAAAATCATGGTTTAAATCAGGAGTACAAATCTTGTTACTTTATTACGGCAAATTTGCCAGTCTTTTTGCCAATACCCGGTGCTTCAACGACATAGAAATAGATTCCGTGGGTTATTTCCAATCCATCTTTTGTTCGTAAATCCCATGGTTCTCTGGCATTGTTTTCTTCACTGTAATGTTCCAATTTGCGTACAAATTTTCCCGATGCTGTAAAAATGCTTATAGTACATTGACGTGGTAAATTGACAAAATCAATCCTCCTGTCACCCCTTCCTTCTTGTTGATTAAGTACTTTTCTTTCAATAGGATTTACAGCTATATATGGATCAGGTACAGTATAGATGTTTGCCAAATCGGATTTTGCTTTTGTCTTATTAATATCATTACCAAACACTGTGAATTCAAAAGCATCGTATCTATCAAAGTTCTTCTTTGTGATAATTTCCAATATATCACCATTTTGGGGGATGGTCATTCTGCTTGAATCAGCATTTTCTGAATAGACAAAATCGAATTTCCACATCTGCTTCTTTTTCGTTGGATTGTTTACGAGAATAATTCGTACGCCTTCTTTTAAATAGCCTTTTAGGGAATCAGGGGAGGTCTTGCTATCTGTGAATCGGAACGCAAGTTTGAACTCATTCTCGGGCTCAGTTACAATATCTTTGACGGCTAAAGCAGAACTCCCCTTTTCCCAAAAAGAAGTATCCATTTTGGTTGTATCGTTATGCATTAAAACCTGAATACCATCATAAATAAACTCGTCTGCCAACTCATTGATATCTGGATTTTCTATACTGGTTAGGGCAAAACCATCCCCATTAGTCACGGAAAACATTGTCATTCTATTTGTCAAACCAGTATAAAGGGAATCAAGAAATTCAAAAGATCTGTCATCATTAAAAGTGATAAGATATTTATGGCCCGGCTTTACCTGCAGAGGATTAATGATTCTCACTTCAATACTTCCTGTTCCTCTTCCGGATACATGTTTTATCCCATCATCTGCAAGGTATGGCTCTACCCATCCGGCAGGTTTTTCTACAGGTGTGACAATCGCAACGTTTTTATCAGTCGAAATAGGCCTACCTAATGGATCTGTTTGAATATTGGCCGAACATTCAGTCGGTGAGATAGGCTGAAGTCCTTCTCTATCTGAAATATCAGGATAAAAAGATGGATCATAACCTTTATCGACCGATACTACTGCATAGTAATAAGTTCTATCATTTGTTACAGTGGTATCGATAAAGTTATGTCTGAGGCCGCTATCCGTTCCCATATTATACGAAATACCTAAATCGCTATCCGGGCCCAGTTCACTACCAATTCGCACAGGGTGGATGCCTTTTAGACCATCTTTTTTATCAAAGATCGCCATAGGCTTAAATAAAAGGGGGTTGCCGAAACCATCCGTGATAGTTTTAATATCGCCAAAGGATGGTTCGGTACTTCGGTAAATGTAATATGCTTCGAAATCACGACCATAAATAGGATCGCGTGAGAATTCTGCTCTTTCATCCCAGCTTAAATAGACACGCCTATCGTCAGCTGTAGCCCAAAGTGTTGGCTGTCTTGGTGCTTTGGTAAAATTATAGTCCGAATCATAAATAACTTGCATTGTTCTTTTATTACGTATAATGTCTGGCATATCATTGCCAAATATCAAGGCAATAGCATAACGGTGTGTTTTTTCCTGATTAATGAATTGAATAAATCCACTACCGTAACTCCAACAAATATCTCTTTGATAACCTTCTCGTATTTTAAATGTGCCGGGCAATATCTCAGTAATCCAGTACTGTTCGTCGTTTGCCATGGTATTATCTACATCTCTAAGATAAAAAGAGGTTAGACCAACTTGATCTGACTCGTCATTATCAGTAAAATCAAAATTGGGTTCACCTGGATCAGGTTTACCATTTCCTTCTGTTCCGTCAGGATCAGGGCCAGGATATCCATCGTATTCAGGACCAAGTCCGTCTGATCCCAAATCGTCATTTAAAGGTTCAATGTCGAGCTTTCCATTACCGTTGGTATCTTCTCCTGGATCCAGTATGCCGTTGTAGTTTAAATCCTCGTTATCCCATACGCCATTTCCATTTAAATCTATCAATCCAGTCCAGTCACCATCATTATCAATCCCATCATTTTGACTTTCATCAACCATGCCGTCTTCATCATTATCAATACCATCTATAAGTCCAGGACTCTCCAAAAAGGCAAAGCCAAAATATCCCATGGGTTTTCCTTCAATGGACCGAAAATTTTTATTCCATGCATAGGTAATATCCTGAAATTTATCAAAGGAAGCATCATCTCCACTATAAGCTCCCCCCATATCAGGGTCAATATAAGCGCCAACAATACATTTCGTTAAATCCTTTCCGACATCAGTGATATCATAAATTGAAATGAGTATATCTTCAGCCAATCGTGCATTCCATTGGTAATTTCGGACTGAAGTAATTAAACCAAGTCCGCGTCTTCCGTTTGGCCACGGACGAGTATCATCCACGGGATAATATTCAAACTCGTCATTTTCTCTGTCTGTCATAACATAATATGATTCTTGATCGGCGCGAATATAAGCACCATATTCTCCATTCCAACGTCCGGCGCGAACTCCCGGCCGTTCTTCACCTTCCTTGCGATCATCGCCCGGATATGTGCCAACTGGCCAATATTCAGGCCATGTCTCTCTTCGATGACTTATTGCAAACCACCCCACCTCATTTTTCATTTTGAGATCAAGTCGGCCATTATTATTGAAATCTTCTTGTGGTTGGAGAACTCCATCCCCCTCACCAAAATCGTTTGTTCTTGGAACTCCGTCAACCCCAACATCTTCGCTTATTCCGCCAATTTCGGGTATCTCAGTTGCTTCAGGCTGGTCGAGATTAAAATATTTTGGCAATGGCATTGTTGCATACATATGGGAATAATCAAGTGCTGTTTCTGCGTTGCTTCGTCGGTAATTATCCGAAACAATATGAATTGTGTCACCACGGGCATCTACTACCTCTGCTGCAACAAAAAATACACCGCTATGAATATACGACACAACCATTGTTCCTTTAGGCCATGAAAGTCTTGGTGCGCCAGAAACATAATGATAAGAAAGCAATCCCGAATTTATAACAGCACCAGTTACAAGGTTGCCATCATGTACAGCCCATCGTAAATATTTAGATAATCCTTTCGCTGCAACGTTTGATTTTTTCAAAAATTCTCTTTTAGTACGTGTATTTTGGATTTGATAGTCTTGCTCTATGGGCTGATCTGGATCTTTCGGTGGTTCTTGTGAGAATAATTGAGAATTGAGCATACATAAGCTCAACATCAAAAGGCTAATCGTTATAACATTAACTCTTTGAAATTTTGTGCACAACCTTTTCATATTCTTATACCTATCAATTAAATTGTTAAAGTTCGGTTGTTTACATTTGCTCTATATGCAAAGTTATGATAGTATTTTTAGAAATAGACTTCTAGGCCTAATTGAACTTTGCGAGGATATGAATAATATTCTGGCCTTACATCTACTTCGTGCAAAGTAAAATGACCCTCTTGCTTTAGCTGTTCTAAAAGCAACTCTTTGTTTTCTGGTAATCGAGCAATTTGATCGGCTCTACCTGTGGATGAATATACACTGTTGTGATTGAGATGGTCAAAAAGGTTGTCGATTTTGAGGAAAAGAGTTGTATTTAAACCGCCCAAGTTTAGGAATTTTTTCGCTTTTAGGTCAATGTTCCAACGAAATGGCTTATTCGCCAAGTTTCTATATTCTCTAGCGGCAATATCAAACTTTTCTACAAAAGTTGGACTATAAGGCATTCCACTATAAATGAAACCGACAAAACCGATGCTCCAGTTATTGGGTTTATTTAAATTTGCATATAGATTTAAAGTGTGTCTTTGATCCCAATCCAGAGGTAAAATTTTTCGCTCTGCAAATTGAACGGGTTCACCACCAATCCGGGTTGCGGTCTGAATTAAATAAAGTGTGTTAGGATCGGAAGAGCTGCCGTTGGCATAAGCAAAAGTATAATTAATTCCGCCCGTTACAAAGCCTCTTTTTTTGGTTAACTCGACAGAAATTCCCTTGGTATTGCCATAATCACGGTTGATATACATAGTATATCCAATTGCATCAATAGTTGTGACCATTTCTATGCCTAATAAATTTCGGAAATCTTTGTAATATGCGGTAATATCGGCAACAATAGAGGGAGTTAGCTCTTGCTGTAATCCAATTTCGTATGCTACCGTTTTTTCAGGTTCAAGATCGGCATTTCCTAAACGCTTACCTTCTAACTGCAATGGTGTCATTGTATATAGCGGGGAGTTATACATATATTGAAAACTTGGCATCTGAAAGAAATGTCCATATGCAGCATGGAAGGCCCCACGCTCTGAAATTGGGAATGATATTCCAATTCTCGGGCTAATTTGATATTTTGCAGATGCTTTTTTTAAATTTGTATTACTTCCTAAACTGGTTGCTTCAGTCCTGAGATTTACGGGGTATCTTTCGTTGGGGAAGAATGCATCTAAACGTACACCTGCATTGATAATAATTTCTCCTAATTCCAATTTATCTTGAATATAAAATGCTGTTTCAAGGGGTTCAATATTATAATCTTCCCACAAATAGTATTCTGAATCAGCATACGCAACATATCGCGTTGTATCGAAAGTGGTTTCCCAATTTTTCCAATAATCCACTAAAAGATTCCAGTAATCCCCAAATTCATAATTGGCCGGGTTTATCAAGTCTCTGTTTGGCCAGGCTTTGTTCGCCCATATTGTTGTTGGCCTATATCCCCAGGAATATCGATTGATCTTGTGCTGTTTTATCTCAAATCCAGCTTTTAGGAAATTATAATTATCAATTTGCCAGTTGAAATCTCCTGTTGCTAAAAACAGCTTGCGATAATTTTTCCCATCTTTATCAGTATAAAATCCAGGGGTTTCTCCGAGAGAAAATCCATTAGCTGATGATGAAATTGGTTGTATGCCGGAATCGCTCGGATATCTTGCCACCTTGTTGTCTTTTCTATAATAATAGTCACCATCGTTATATTGATAGGAAAATGTTAAATTGTAGAAAAAATTATTGATCGGGAAATGTCTAATAGTTAAGAAATGATGTGTTGACCAGCTTTTGCTGGTCGGAGTCTCATCCGGTTGATACCGCCGTGAGAGATCGCCGCCCTGTGACTGGCCATAGGAACCATAGAATTGATAGATAAAACTTAGTTTTGAATTGGGGTAATAGCTGAGTTTTGATGTAATGGACCCCGAATATCCTGTGTTTAGAGGCCCTCGCTTACGATCGCCCGTCTTAAGCGCATCCGGGATATATATCCCAATAGAAGATTGAGATTCTTCGAGGTTGTGTTCGCGGAACCATCTTTTATATGCCTCAATTTTCCAACCATCCTCTGGCATATAGCGTCGTT
>JAFDHR010000007.1 GCA_019308645.1 Deltaproteobacteria bacterium | reverse complement strand
AAGGATAAAAGAAACAAAAAAGATAAAAGCACCAGGAAGGAAAGTGGCTATGAATCTGGTTGAAAAACCATTGTGAATTATTGGGAGATCCCGATAATCCTCTGCATTTTCCAGCCCAATTGTTAAAATCCGTCTTTCATGGTTATGGGCAGTGAGATTTTTCTTGAAAGGGTTTCCCGTCCAGTAATAAAAAGGGGCTGTCTCTGATCCTGGTATTATGATCATATCAGGATATTTTTCTTCCACTTTCCTGATTCCATTCAGATAATTTTCTGCCCCTCCTTTATTAATTGAATTTAGTTCAACCCTTCTCCTCAAGATATTTCTGAAAGGGGAAAGGCCATATTCCATAGCCATCCGGTCATGGTCATTGATAAACAGGACACTAAATCCCCTCTTCTTTGCTAACCGCACAAGAGATTCCAGATCGTAAGCCCCGTCACTGAAGGTTGTGCGAAGGTCAATCAAACCGGCAACCTGCAGATAATCAGCGCAAAGAGATTCTGTTATCCTGAAGGCAAAAAAGATCGTGGCAAAGATTACTAAAAAAGCTATGCTTTTAATAAACCCATGTGAACCCATCAACTCACCTTAAAGAACGTTTTTCTTCTTTAACAATTCAAGGTATAATTGATCTATCTTTTGCATCATGGAATCAACACCATAATCTGCGGCTATTTTCTTTCCTGCACTTCCCATCTCTCCCCTCTTTTTCGGATTGGTCATCAGAAATTCAATCCCACTTGCCAGAGCCTGGGGATCAGCCACCGGGACAAGCAGCCCATTTTTACCTTGCATAATCAGATCGGGGATTCCGCCAATATTGCTGGCAACAATAGGTTTTGCAAGGGCCATAGCCTCAACGAGAACCCTTCCCATCCCCTCATTAAGTGATGGAAGCACAAATATATCAAACATCGACATTACTTCAGCCACATCTGGGCGCCAACCCAAAAACACTACATTTTCTCTAATATTTAATTCAGAGGCCATCTTTTCAAGCTCCTCCTGAAGTTCACCATCACCTAAAAAGAGAAAATTTATATCGGGTTTGATGGCCACAATCTCTTTTGCCGCCTCAATCAAGTATCGGTGTCCCTTTACAGATGTAAGCCTACCTGTAGTTCCCACCACCAAAACATTATCAGGTACCGCTAAATTTTTTTTCATTTCAGGAGGATCCGCTGATACATTGAAAAATTTATTCAGATCGACCCCACTGTGAACATGTAAAAACTTATCTTCTGAAGCTATATTGTATCTTAAATGATCTCTCTTCTCTTGCTCAGTCAAGGTAATAATCTTATCGGTTATATGTGCCGTCAATCTTTCCAAAAAGACAAAGACCAATGTTTTCCACCTGCTAAAATATCCCCAGAATACGTGACCGTGCGGTGTATGAACAATGATAGGGATTCGAGCAAAAAAGGCCGCCCACCTGCCCAAAAGGCCTGCCTTGGATGTATGGGTATGGACAATGTGGGGGCACTCCTCCCGGAAGATTTTTATTAAAATCACGAAGGCCTTTAAATCATACAATGGGTGAATTCTTCTAACTAATTCGGGAATTGTTACTATCCTCACCCCATTCCTTTTCGCTTCGGCTAAGTTATTTTCCACAGCTTGAGCTTCTTGTGCTCCCAAATCAGATTCCTTAGAAAGCCCCCTTGCTAAAATAACCCCATACCTTTTTTTATCCAGGTATCTGATAGTCAAAAAGGTATTTTCGGCAGATCCACCTTTGTCAAATCGGGTAATGATATGTATGACCTTAACCTTTCCCAACGCCCCTATCCTTCCATATAATTGGAATACCAGACCTGAAAGACTATCAAATTCCAGATTTGCCAGGATGTATCCGAACGATTTGAAATAAGTCTGTCAACTAATTCTTCAACTACATCGTGATTGAAAATCCCCTGTTTAACAATGACTTCCCTTGACAAATATTCATTGATTAAATATTGCAGATCAGACCTCAACCACTTGCCAATCGGCATTTCAAAACCCCATTTTGGTCTTTTGTATAGAGACCGGGGGAGGATATCCTTAAAAGTTTCTATTAGAATGTATTTTCCCTTTCCTTTTTTTATTTTCCAATGACCACTGAGGGAAAAGGCCATTTCACATACCCCGTGATCCAGAAAAGGAACTCTGACTTCCAGGGAATTGAGCATACTCATAGCATCTACTTTTTTTAACATATCCCCCGGAAGCGATTCTTTCATATCCGCATAGAGCATACGATTTATTTTATCATTATCTATTTCATTCAGTCTCTCCGCTAATAGCCTCTCACCTAAATCATGAGCTACCTCTCCAATCCCCGTAAAAATGTTCTCTCTGAGCCCCCTGGAAAATATTTCATTCCACGCAAAAAAACGCTTTTCAAAGCTTTCCTCTCGCGCCCCTTTTAAAAACTTTTTTGCCCTTCTTACATACTCAGGAATCTTATTATCACGCGAATCGAAAAGAGAAAGAAAGGCAGGCTCTATAAACTTATTCCGCATGATTGAAGGAATTTTATGATATCTTGAATATATACCCTCCCCCAAATACATCCTGTAACCGGCAAATAATTCATCCCCACCATCACCGGAAAGTGAAACCTTTACATCTTTACTCGTTTCCCTTGATACAACAAAGGTGGGAATAGCAGAAGAATCGGCAAACGGTTCATCAAATGAATTAAGAACATCAGGAATAGCATCAATAACATCCTGAGAACTGAGTTTAAATTCGTGGTGCTCCGTACCATTAAGGACGGCTACTTCCCTGGCATATTCAGTCTCATCAAACATCGGCATATCTTTATAACCTATCGAATATGTCTTTACCGGCAGGCTGGAATTTCTGGCCATGAGCCCAACAATAATGCTTGAATCAATCCCGCCGCTCAAAAAGGCGCCCAGAGGAACATCGGCAATCATCCGCATTTTGACAGCACCTTCCAGGAGCTTAAACAACTCATCTTTCTGGGTGGCGAAATCTTTTTGGACGGCTCCGGCACTGCGATTAGCTATATTCCAGTATTCCTTTTCCTCTATTTTTCCTTTCCGGAAAATCAGGATATGTCCTGGTTTTAGCTTTTTTACGCCCTCAAATATGGTATAAGGTGCCGGAATAAAGTTAAAAGTCAGGTAGAGACCAAGAGCATTCCAGTCAATCTTCCTTGACACATCCGGATCTTGCAGTATCCCCTTTATCTCCGAGGCAAAAACCAGAGAATTTCTACCCTGGTGGTAAACGAGAGGCTTGATACCCAGACGATCTCTGCAAAGGAAAAGTGTCTGAGATTTATTGTCCCATATTGCAAAGGCAAACATGCCGGCAAGGTTTTTTACCCCCTCAATCCCTTCTTCTTCATAAAGATGGATGACAACCTCACAATCCGTTTGTGAACTGAACTGATGCCCTTTACCTTCAAGTTCTGCTCTCAAGGACTGGAAATTATAAATCTCCCCGTTAAACACCATCCATACAGTCTTGTCCTCATTAGACATCGGCTGACGGCCGGCACTTGATAAATCAATAATACTGAGCCTCCTGTGTCCCAGGCCTATGCTTAAATCCGGCAGGTGATTTAGATAGACCCCATCGTCATCCGGCCCGCGATGGGAAAGAACAGAAGCCATTCTGCGAATCAGAGCTTCCTCAATCCGTTTACCATTTGTCGACAATTTTCCACAAATTCCGCACATAGCTAATAACCGTTTACAGTTGTTGGTTCACAGTTAACAGTTGATCAAAACATAAAAGCAAGAGGCTCAAAGGATTGATGTTAGAGAATCCCATAATTCTCTTCCACTTTCTGTCTTTGTAACCGTTCACGGGTTCAAAGCCCGCCCTGCGACCCATGGCATGATTCCAAACCTGTGCTTGAGTAGCCTTAGACTATACTTTTCATATATATCGTGCCGATGGTCGGTCTGGGCCAGGGGTTCAGGGGTTCAAGGTTCCATTCTCGTCCCCGGACTGCATTTGGGATGCGTATTTACGAGAAAAGCGTCAGCCTCGTCAGGCATAATCCAAAATTTGGAGCCAAATTGTCAATTATTTAGGAAAACGAGCATTTTTAACGAGGACTTCGGGTCTTCAATGCCTTCTTTGTCCTTAACCCTGAACGTTGAACCCTGAACCCGTGAACGGTTACTTATTCCTTTTAATCCGATTTAAGGTTTCCGATACTCGATGAGCCAGTCTGTCAATTTTATACTTGCGAATATATTTCCAGGAACGTTTATCTTTAAAGAAGAGATATATTTTAGAAATCTTGGTAAGAAAGATATTGTGGTCATCATCATCAATCTGGATTCGGCCAATGCCGGACAGAGTGGGTCGCTTGTTTGTGGGACACTGCGTGAAAACCGCCTGAAATCCACGGTCCTTTAAAAAGTCCCACAGAGGTTTTTCAGGCACTCCCTCCTTGAACGCACAGAATCGAATATCCCAGCGATAGTTTTCAGCCATTATGTTCAACGAATTTGAGATGCTTTGTTTTATAGATTCTTCATCATACCGACCCTTAATTCCTTTGCCTTCATAGGCCAGCAAGCCTATTTCAATGCTGCTCTTTGCTATTTCATTTACCTCATTCCAGCTTAAGCACGCTATAGAATCCCCCTTAATCTTCCTCTCGCCACCGATAGATTCCGGAACGATAAAAAATGTTGCATGAAAATTATGGCTTTTTAAAACAGGAAATACATCTGCATAGGCATCTCGATACCCGCCATCAATGGTAATCGCAATTGATTTGGGTGGCAATTTAATACGTCCGGCAAGATGATCTAATGTCTGATCCAGTGTCACGATATTATAGCCATTTTCTGAGAAAAATCTCATCTGCTCTCTGAAACTTTCAGGCAAAATACTATCTTCCATGGCATTCTCTGGATAATGGCCTATGTTCTGATAGAGTAAAACAGGTATTTCTTTCATGACATTCACCCTGCCGTCCGTCCCGCAATTAGATTTTCCAGAGACATGACATTCTGCTCCCAGGAATAATTTGCTTCTACAAAGGCCCTGCATTGCGAAGAAACATCTTCCCAGAGTTGGGGATTATTTTTAAATTGCTGACAGGTTTCATTAATCAATGCTGCCATTGATTCTGGTTTGGTATCTTTAAAGAGATATTTATCGTCCAGCTTGCCTAAAATCTCTATTGTCCCCCCTACTGGCGTTCCCAACACAGGAAGACCTGAAGCCAGTGCTTCCAATGTAACTAATCCAAACCCTTCCAACTCCAAAGTTGGAAGAATAAAAATATCACTCATCCGATAATAATCAGGGAGTTCTCCTTCCGAGATAAAGCCAACAAATTTAATGTAATTTTCTACACCCAGTTTTGAACTCAATGAAATAAGCTTGTTTTTGAGTGGTCCCTTTCCACCCAGAACAAGATAAATGTCGGGCGCTACTTTAACTACCTCTCTGATAGCATTTATAAGATTTTCCAACCCCATCCTGGACACCAGATTTCTTACTGTAAATAATATAATTTTTTTCTTGGGGATGTTCAGACGTTGCCTTATTTTTATTTTATCAATAGTTGGATAAAACCTCTGCAAATCAACCCCACCGGGAATAATTACAATTTTTTCTGAAGGAATTTTATACGTATTTAATAATTTCTCATGAGTAAACCGGCTAAGAACAGCAATTTTATCTGGTGAATTCAGCACTTTTCTCTCAATAAATTTTCGTACCTGAATATTCAAGCTGTAGAAAACACTTTTTATGATGTTTTGCGGCCTCGGATTCCTTGTTTTAAATTCCTCAAAGGATAGAGAATGGCAGGTATAAATTTTTTTGACCTTCTTACCTAAAGGGGACCTAATTACGCCAAGAGCAGAAAATGGTTGGTGCAGATTAATACAGTCAAATTTATATCTATTATGCAAAAGTCCAAAAAGTTTCTTACTGTTTAGCCATGTGGATTTAATAAATAAGAGGGTATTTCTTTGATCAACATTGTATCTCCACTCATTAACTCCCTGAATAACTTGATGATCTGATTTATGTCCCGGCAATTTACGGGTCAGAATATGAACATCATGCCCCCTGTTCTGTAATCGGGTGCTCTGCTCAAACAAAACCCTTTCTGCCCCTCCAATTACCTTATGGATTGAAACATCTGAAACAAATAAGATATTCAAGATTTAGGTCCTTAGCGCCAGAGCCTTGAATTAGGCTAACTATTACGTAACTTCTCAATACAATAGAATGCATATAATTCCTCATGAATCATTTGCATGAATCATAATATTTTCAAGCAGTTCAATGCCCCCTTTAATCTTTGCTTTCTGGTAATATTTCTTATCTGCTGTTATGAAAATCCCGCCCATCTTCTGGGCCAAAGCATGATAGGACGCATCATAAAAGCTAACTGACAGGTCATTCATCAACTTAAAAATCAACTTGCAGGTTCCTTTATCCAATTTTCTGGTTTTAAAGTGAAAATCGAGAAGGGTCTCCATCTTCTCCAGGGCTAAATCCTGGACCATTCTTCCTAAAAAATTACCTACCTCAAATACCCACAATTCAGGCAAAACTATCTCTATTTTATTATCAACCCAGGCATCCAGGATATGGATAGCCTTTTCCTGGTGAGATTCGGTTTCCAGGCCAATAGCCCATTTTAGAATTACCGAAGCATCCGGAACATATATTCCCATATTAATGGCTCATCCTCTCTTTCCTCAAGACTGAAATTATCTCTTGGGTGGAAAATTGGTTGCCTTCTCTCCTGAGACGATTAAGTCGCTCTATAGCTTGTGTTTTTCTCATTCTGTCTAATTCTTTTCTCAGTGCCTCGTTTACTATCCTGCTTCTTTGACCAGGTGGAACTAAAAGTTCAAGCTCTTTTCTCACCTTGTTTTCTATCATAAAATTAACTTTCTTGGCCGTTGATTTCATACGAACCCCCATATTTGGTGTAATCTTAATCAATATAATAATTACACCTTTCTTATCCATCCGTCAATCTTTTTTTATTCATCATCCATAGCTCATTTCTTCTCCATATCCCCCATGAAGACATGAATATACCTCAATTTATCAGAATTTCTCTTAAAAACCTCCCTTACCCGCCACAATATGGACAATTTTTCATTTTAACCTAACAGTTCAGCCACGAATTGACACAAATGGACTCGAATAAAGAAAAAATTCTGTATAAAAATTTATTGTAACCCGTCACGGTTAGCATTTCTTCTTAATTTTAAAAAACAAAGGCTTCAACACAAAAGTTCTGTTCAATAGAATTTATTTGAACGTTATTTGTGTAAATTCGTGTTCATTCGTGGCTGAACTATTACATTTTAACCAGCTCTCAGGAGGGACAAATAGACCTTTTCAGTTTCTTCAACCATCTTTTCAACAGAAAATTCCTGTTCCACCTTTTTTCTTGCCGCCAATCCCATATTTCTTGCAGCTTTTCTATCATTTAAAACTCGTATGACAGCCTTTGCCAGAGCAGACGGATCTTTTGGCGGCGCTAAAATCCCATTAACTTCATCTGTTATCTGCTCAGTTTATCCCCGCACTTTCAGAATGTACACGTCTGCACGAAGTCAACATCACAAAAACCCGGTTAGTCCAATTAGTAAAGGATGTCCCCCCAAAATCTATTCCTCTGAAAACCTATCTTCCTCTGGGAAGAAGCCATGCCTTGAAGAAGGGGTTGACGAATCTGACTTCTTTCCCACTTTTGAACAGAATAGTGATGTTGATCATGCGTGTTATAGCCCGGTTCACCGATGCGGAACTGTGTGGTCCAACGGCCTTCACAAAATCCATCGAATAGATTCTTTTACCGCCTTCCTTTGCCAGGGCTGTAAGGCACTTAAGCTGAAAGTCCGTCAGAAGGCTCACAAAGGCTTCGTAAAACTTTTGTTCCCTGGCGAATATCAACTCAAGGGCAGCCTTCAGTTTGTCCGATGATACGGCATTTCTCTCTGGAGTGACTTCCCATAGGGCCTCACAGAGCTGCTGGATATCCCCGGTAATGTTATTGGCGATTTGAAACACCTGCTTTAAGGTCTCTCCGAAAACTTTACGCCGTCCTTTCTCGAATTTTTCTGTCAAGAACTTCGAAAATTCTTCATATGGCAGCGACTCCACAGTGATCGGGATAGCTGACTTGAAAAAGGCTGAGTCGGGAGAGGTAAATATCCCGTCCATCTTATGCCTTATGCTCCCAACAAAGACATAGGGGATATTGCTGTGAAACTGTATCTTGCTCCTTAAAAGAGCAATTGCCTCATCAGCGTGCTTGGTCTTTAGGATGTCCTGGAATTCATCGAAGACGACGACCAAACGTTTTTTCTTACCTATGGATTCGATCAAATCGAGCACCTCCTGGATCGAATTGGCCTTCAGTTCCACGGACGCATCAAAGGAAACAATAGGCATAGAGGTGATAGGATCTGTCGTAATCGTCGGCCTGACATGCGACAGGGCTTTAATCATTTTAGTTACCCAGCTTGCCTTTTTTTCCAGTGTAACTATTGCCCGGAGCATCCTCTTGCACAAGGCATCTACAGACTTAATTCCAAGGAGATCTATGTACAAAAGATCTGTTCCCTTTAGCTTCCTAACCGCTTCATACACAAGAGACGACTTTCCGACACGTCTTTCACCGAAAACCACGATGTTCTGGGATGCTTTGATATGGTCGGCAATTTGCTTCAGTAGGTCTTCTCTACCGCAGAAATCCCCCCCCAGAACAATCGATCCGTATTTGAATGGATTCATGATGCATCGCCTTTCACTATTATGTATTTAGCAATGTTGCTTTAAACATAATGGTTAATAACATAATTGTTAAATATCGTCAAGTGAAAAACCAGGGCTCCGTTCTTTCACTTTTTTCTGGAGAAAATCGAGGCCACCTCATCATGCCAGTCATTTTCTTTCTTTCCCATGATAAAAGTAAGAAACCTTCATGCTCAATGGAATCTTCTACTCTTTTCTTGCAATCAGCCCCAGTGAAGGACCCCGGAGAGCCCTTCCACCAAAAATTAAACCTGCCCGCTATGCCTGTACTACATGTCAAAGCAGACACAATAATGTTGTTCACTAAGTTCATTGATCACTAACTGAATTATTATAAGCTATGGCAGGCGGGTCTGTTAATTTCCCCGCTGCTTCAATTGATCTTGCGACGAAACTAAAAATGTGAAAGGAACTAAACGCGCTACCCCGTGGCTTGCCACTGGGAAATCCGTGCCTGCCCCGCTTGCCCTGTGGAATTCCCGACTGGTCTGGAGCATTCCTCCGGGGTAGCTCCGGCAGATTTATCCGCCTCTGGAGGATGGTGCTGGGGTAATCTACGAAACCTGCCCGCAATGCCTTTGTATGGATTTAACGAAGTATCATAATAGAATGCCTGCAAACTTGCTTTTACTACGTCAACGCAATTACAACGCATGGCAGGCGGACCTGTGGATTAAAATAGAAATTTCCGGGAGGTTTGCAATATGGACATTTTTTCACGAAAGCTCAGAGAAGAGACATTTTTAAAGAAAATCAGCCCGCTATAATATCAATCAAATCGAGACATGTTATCCATTTAACAGTTGTTTTATCCACTTGAGTCTGGTAGTTTAAGGCCAAATTAACCATATAAAAATAATCCGGCGCATAGGCCGCAATAAAACTCCGGGCAGATCTTGATAGTTTTGGATGCCTTAGATGAGTTGCTTTTGCCTCAAAACCCTCCAGTTTGTTTCCCTTTTGCCTCACAAAGTCAACTTCGGCGCCCCCTTTGCTCCGCCAAAAATAAAGGCTATCGTTAAATGCAGAATTCTTTATCAGCTCTGAAAAAAGCCAGTTTTCAAATAAAGCCCCCCTGTCGGCGCGCAGTTCAAATTCATTAAATTGATGAACCATCAAGTTCCTGATGCCGTTATCTATAAAGAATATTTTGGGAGCGCTCTTGATTTCAGCCCGTTTTCCTCCTACATAGGGAGGAAGAAGTTTTATTATATGGCTTTCTTCTAAAATATTTGCATAGCTTTCTGTTGTTTTAGTATCGAGGCCGCATACAGAAGCCCAGTTTGAAAAATTTACCAGGTTCCCTATCTGTGAGGCCATCAGCAAAAGGAGCTTTCTGAATTTTGAAGGATACTTTATCTTAAATATATCTGATGCATCACGAATCACAAAAGACTCTACAAGGCTGTTTAGAACCATATCCGGCTTATTGGAAAAACAGACCTCAGGATAAGATCCAAAAACAACCATGCGATTAAATTTATTTAAAACCTTTTTTTCGTAGATTGCAACTGGATACTTGTTTCTATCACCAACCCACTCCTTAAGCGCAAAAGGGAAAAGCAACAACCTTTCCGCTCTGCCTGCCATGGATTCCCTGATTTTGTCGTGCAGGTGAAATGAGGAGCTGCCTGTTGCGAAAATATTTATATTAAGTCGCAAATCAGACAATCCTTTTAAAAACAGACCGGCATTTTCAAGGTATTGCGCTTCTTCAAAAAACAGGACTTCCGGCTGCGGCATGATTTTTGTGAGGTCAGACCAAAACATTGCGGGAGATGTGCACCACTGCCGCAGACATACTTCATTGGCATTAATATAAACCGCTTTCGCCCCCATTTTGGATATTGTATGCCAGATTAATGTTGATTTTCCACACTGCCTGGGACCCACAACCAGATTAACTTTCCCGGACAGGGGCCAGGTATCAATGCGATCCGCAAATCTGAAAATATATGGATTACCAAAAGCCTGAGGCATATACTGATCTATAGAGTCCTCCCACACCTCGGGATTCTCAATCCATGGGTTATACGTTAAAAGAGTTGTTAAGACATTCTGGTCCATACATTCCGTATTTAGTAGGGTTAACTTGTGTGTTTAATGGGTAATTAGCATGGCTCGTGTGGACTGTCAATCAATTTTAGCCTGGCCTAAATATTTTTCAAAAGCCATCCTGAGTATCCGTGCCGGAAATCCGGAATTCAGGAAGGATAAACATCTTATTGTAATAGAATGGATATAATTCCCTAATCAAATTCAACGTCCAATGGAATCTTCTACTTCTTTCTTGCAATCACCTCCAGTGAAGGACCCCATAAGATCCTTCCATCAGAAATTAAATCGGTTAATTTCCCCATTATTTCAATTGATCTTATAGCGAAACTAACAATGTGAAAGGAAGCAAACGCGCTACCACGCGGCAAGCCAGAGGAGAATCTGTGTAATCTGCGTAATCTGTGGATTAAACTTCCACCGGAAAGACTCGCATTATAAACTTCAATATCTGTAAAACCCTGATCAGACAACAGCCTTTACCTTCCATCCCCTTTTTTGAGCAGATGCCAGAAAAAACCAGCAACCAGCGCCAATGTCTAATAACCTGCCAGTGTCTTTCCTTTTTTCTATCAAGTCTAAAATCCCGCCAAACAACCTGTCTCTTTTCCCTTCCATCTGGTCAGCAGAATACCGGCTAAAGTAATCATTACGATAATGGGTGTGCCCACACAGCAAGCATGCTACGTGGAAAATTCGCTCGCTTTTGCGGTTTAATAGGTTCTGAAGAATTAGATGCGCTAAACCCCTTATAAATTTTGCCTAAAAGCAAAATTATAGTTGCGTTCCATACACCTATGTAAACGTATTAATTGTTTTAATTTTCATGTTGACCACCTGACTATTTTGTATTAAATTAAGCGTATAATTATACGGAGGTAATGCACATGACAACTTATGAACGTTCGGAAATTATTGCCTCAGGCAAAGCGGCAAAGAAATTTGGCGGAATCCTGACCGATATAAAATCCGGTCGTTTAAAAAAAGCTCTTATTTCTCGGAATAACATCCTTGAAGCCGTAATTCTGCCTGTAGAAGAATATGAACGGTTGGAGGAATCCGCCGACGTTTTGGAGCATATAAGTATTGCAAAGATTATTGCCCAAAGAGAAAAAGAGAAGGCCGATATATCATTGGAAGAAATGCTCAAAGAGGAAGGTATAAATCTGAATGAATTGTAATGTGCGACTTATTCCTTCAGCCCGTAAAGACTTTAATAAACTGGATGGTAGAGAGAAGCTTGTAGTTGCAAAAAAAATGAAAAAACTTTCTTCCAATCCTTTTTTAGGAGAAGAGTTGGGCAAACGTGCCGGGATAGACCTTATAGGATATTTCAAGCTTTATGCCGACAAAAAACGTCTTAGAATCGTATATAGATGCATTGGAGACCCGGTTGATCTTGAAATTATTGCTATCGGTCCCAGGGAAGGGCTTGCGGTTTATCGAAAAGCTGAAAAAAGAAAGGGTGAGAAATAACATTTCAGGTAGCAGACTATTTTCCCTGATCTTTATGATATCCCTTCAAGCCAAAAGCCAGTTTTATGCGAAAACAACTTGATTTTTTGCTTTCTCCCAGTCATTTCTTAGTGGCGCTTCCATGATTTTTCTACTTTCTCTTGCAATCACCTCCAGTGAAGGACCCAAAAAAACTCTTCCACCGGAAATTAAATCTGTTAATTTCCCCGTTGCTTCAATTAATTCCCTTTACCTCTCAGCCCCTTTTTTGAGCAGATGCCAGAAAAAACCCACAGCCGGCGCCAATGTCGAATAATCTGCCAATTCCCCGATTTTCTTCAATCAAGTCCAATATATGATTAAATAACTTATTCCTGCTTCCCTCAACCTGATCAGAATAATATCTGTCAAAGTAACCCTCGCGATAATGGGTCAGGATTTTATCATAGGAATCCTGACTCTCCTTATAGATGAGATCATATCCTAAACATTGCTGATCGATTCTTGAAAGAATTCTGACACAAATTTCTCCATGATTGCCGCAATAAGGGCAATTCTTCATTTTGATTGGTGTCCCCAGGTTCCAGGGATGAGAGTGCTCTCGAATGCACTCATTTCGATGACATCGAATTCAAAATCTTTTCATACAGCATTTCAACATCAGACAAGGTATTTTCTAAATCGAAGATCTCTTCAGCATCTTTTCGTGCTTCGCGTCCTAAACGCTCTGCCTTCTCTCTATCATCCAGCAGGCTCAAGATAGCGTCAGCCAATGCAATTGGGTCGGCAGGCGGGACCAGGATGCCGGTCTCATTATGTCTTACCTCTTCTCTGACTCCATCTATATCACTAGCGACAATCGGACGCCCCATTGCCATGGCCTCGATCACTACACGGGGTAAACCTTCCAGAACCGAGGATAAAACAAAAACATCAAAAGCAGATAGTAGCCGAGCAGTATCAAACCTCAGTCCTGCAAATGTGCATACATGAGAAATGCCCAGTGACTCTGCCAAGCTCTTTAAGTTAGCCTCTTCCGGACCGTGGCCAACAATAACAAACCTGACCTGCCTCCTTTCCGACCAAACCCGTTTGGCCGCCTCGAGAAAATAGGAAAGGCCTTTCTGGTAAACTAGCCGCCCAATGGTTCCAATAACGAAATAATCACCCATAATACCTAATGAACGGCGCACCTCATCCGGGGCGGACAGGTTAGGATTATATTGGTCAAGCTCCACACCATTATAGATAACGGAAATTTTATCAGCAGGTATTCCACACTCGTCAATCAATCGATCCTTCAAGGCCTTAGATACGGCGATATACTGGGTAACATATCTGGCGGAATACCGATCAGCTATCTTGTATACTACCTTTATAAAAAATCCCACATCATAGCCCTCTAAAAGCATGGCCACAGTGCAAAGAACTGCCGTTGAAGACATCTTTCTGCAAGCCAGTCTAGCAAAAAAATCCGCACGAGGTCCCATGCTGTGGACAATGTCGATTCTATTTTGGGAGATTAGTTTTGACAGGTGGCCAATAGTAATGAGATTTACCTTCCGGCTCATATCTATTGGAAAAAAGCTTACCCCAGCTCCGTGGGCCATTTCTTCCAGTTTACCTCCTGGGTGAGCGGCAAGATGGGTTTGAAATCGATCACGGTTCAGGCCCGTGCAGAGCTGACCGAATCCTCTTTCACCGCCACCGAATGAGGTGTTTTCTACTACATAAAGAACTTTGATTTTCTCAGGTTTCATGAATTTGATCTCCAAAAAATTCTCTCCACCACATCTCCAACATCAATAATGTCCAAATCAGTCTGCCGAAATCCTGCTTCCCAGAACAATGATCTCTCAGCAAGGTCTCTAATCCATGCTCTTTAAAAAGTTGTTGACTTGCTGAATTGTTTAAAAGCATATCGTAAGCAATATCTCTTAATTCCCCTCTCAACCATGAACTCACTGGCACATCAAAACCTCTTTTGGGGCGTTCAATGATTTCTGTTGGAATCAGATCCTTTAAGGCGAGCTTAAGGATATACTTTTTATTTATACCCTTGAGTTTCAAATTTCCAGGCAGTGCTGCCGCAAACTCTACAAGGTGATGATCAAGAAAAGGGGAACGAGCTTCTAAGCCGTGGCTCATGGTAGCGATGTCGATCTTAAACAGAAGATCGTCAGGCAAAAAAGTTTTTAGATCTACTGCCAGCATCGTGTTAATGTGATCTCCCCGATCAAAGCTTTCATACAACTCCACCAAATGACCAATAGCGTCAATTTCTTGAACCATTTTTCTGAAATCTTCGCTTAGCAGTGAGTTTACTTGTATCAAGGGAGCTATTAATTTTAAAGAATTAAAAATCCAGGCCTGAGATTTACCGCTTAGAGCTAAGACCTGTGCTAAACTTTGAAATTTCCCTGGTTTTTTCTGGCACAATATCTTCGATAAGATTCTACCCAGATTTTGGGGGATTTTTTCTGCCCAGCTTCCAACTATCCCCTGAATATATGTACCATAACCAGCAAAATTCTCATCTCCTCCATCTCCGTTCAATACAACCTTCACATGCTGACGTGCCATCTGGGCGACATAGTAAGAAGGTATGGCAGAGGGATCAGCAAAAGGCTCATCATAGGCACGAACTATTTTGGGCAAGATATCTATAATGTCAGGCCTAACAACCATTTCATGGTGATCCGTCTCCAATCTATTGGCAAGGAACCTGGCTTCCTTACGCTCATCATAGAGTTTATCTTCAAAACCGATAGTAAAGGTTTTGACCTGCCCTGCACAACGGCTCATCATGGCAACCACAGCATTCGAATCAATACCTCCGCTAAGCAAACCCCCCAGCGGCACATCGCTTACCATCCTGATTCGCGTGGCTTCCATCAACAAATCTATTAGCCTCTGGCTCGTCTCACTTTCATCAAGGACCTCACTCTGATTAAAATCCTTATCCAACGACCAATATGGTTCCAATACAATATTGGAACCACTGATTACTAACCTATGACCAGGGGACAATTTATTAATATTCTCAAATCCAGTTTTTGGATGAGGAACATACCCAAGACAGAGGTACTGGTATAATGCCCCGTAATCTGGAGATTTTTTCACTAAACCGCTTGCCAAGATGCCCTTTATCTCAGAAGCAAATAACAGCTTCTCCCTATCCTCATAATAATATAATGGTTTTTGACCCATTCTGTCACGGGCCAAGAGAAGCTGCTTTTTATTTTCATCCCAAATGGCAAATGCAAACATACCCCTTAGATGGTCTACACAATCAATCCCTTCCTCCTCATAAAGGTGAATGATTACTTCGGTGTCTGACCTTGACCTGAATCGATGTCCTTTTGACTCCAGTTTCTTCCGTAGTTCGAAAAAATTGTAAACTTCCCCGTTACAGGTAATCCATATACTGCCATCTTCGTTGCTCATGGGCTGGTTAGCGGCTTTAGAAAGGTCGATTACCGCAAGCCTGACGTGGCCCAAAGCAATCCTCTCATCTAACCAAACACCACTATCGTCAGGCCCTCGATGCAGAAGTTGATTGACCATCCGATCAATCTCAGGCTGCCTAACAGTCATCTCCGAATCAAAATTCAGAATTCCGCAAATTCCACACATTCAAATGCGCCTCTTTATCAAACAGATAAAACCTCAACCATTTTCTTACAAACCCCTTCACCCAAATGGATTCTTGGATACCGGGCATAGAGTATAGGTATAATAAAATATGGATGGATTCCCATGGCAACAAAATATCGCCTCATATAGTCCACGAATGGGGTACGCGTATCTTTATCAAAAAACAGGGCCGTGATATTCTCATCTTTCAAATCTCTCTCCATAAATCTCTTTCTTTTCTCAATCAGAGCGCGGTAGTGGATAAAGAAATTAATCAAATCATGGCCGGGTAAACCTAATAAAGGAGACAGCTCCCAATCGATGACGATATAATTATTTTTGGTGACCAAAATTTGGTGAGGCGTCAAATCACCGTGATCGATGACCTTAGGTAAGCGGAGCCCGTCACATTTGCCTAACCACGCATCTATTATTTCCCACTTGTGGGTATCGATCTTTACACCATATTTGAAATTAAATTCCCGGCAACGCTCTCGAAAAAATTCTTTCCACCCTTCGGAACTCAGTTGAAAAACCTCCTCTGTAGCTTTTTTATGAAACTGGATGGTCCACTCCGTAACCCAATGGAAATGATTTTTGGCTTCTCTCCACCAAACTTTGTTTGAAAAAGGCTTGATTAAATTACTCAATGGATAGCCATGAATCATCTTTTCCAATAAAATGGTCTGATTTCCTACTGTAGCACAAAAAACAGGTTGGGGTATCGTTTCAGCTAAATACTGGTCTGTTTGTTTGAGTTTGTTCAGAACTGTTGCTTCTTGACAAAGTCTTTTAGCTACAGAGTGACTATCTGAGCTTTTCCCGAAAAAAACCGGATAACTCCGTCCATCGGCAAAAACATACAAGAGGACTTTTCGATCGCTTCTCTCCCAAATAAAATCAAAATGCCGAGGGATAGCTCGGCTGGGAAATTCCTGTTGCCAGAGACGGCGAAGCACTTTTTGCAATTGTTGATGTATCAACTCTTTACCTTCCAGGTAATGATGGATGCGTGAGGACTCAGCCGGTCCAAACTCCAGTAAAACAACCACCATAGAGGGCTGGCAAACTGAAGCAGTGCACGGATAATTGGATTGTTGATGTGGTATCTTCGCGATTGAGCCCAATGCTTGATAAAATAAGAAAAGGTTTCATAATTATCTATTGGAAGAATTACTTTGCTATTCTGATAGTGTGGTAGGGATAGATAAACTTTGGTTCCTTCAAACCCCCAATAGGCCATGTATTCTCGACTCCTCCTTGAGATAGAAGTCAACAATGTTTTTTTTGAAGCGAGCCATAATGCGGGTGGCAAATCTTTAAATAGGATATTTTTGGTAATCAACCAAGAAACCATTCTATGTGTCCAACTTATCATGTCTGTATTACATAAGACACATCCACCCTGCTTTAAAAGGGCTTTAAATTGCAACCACATCTGATCCCTATCCTGGTTATCCAGCCACTCGGAGTAACCATCTAATATAAGTATATCAAACGTAACGCCCTTCTGTCTGAATGAATTCATGTCATCCAGTTTTATGAAAAAAATATTTTTCAGACCACATTGGTCACGAACCAGTTGAAGAAAAGCAATCTTAGTCTCACTTGAGGTAGCTACAGTAAGAGTACCTATTTGTCTGGCTAAATACTGCAACTGAATGCCCCAATCATATCCTACATATAAAACATTACAACTTTTTGTTAATGGTAGCAAAAACCTCCATAATATTCTGTAATAATCATCAATATAAATAATTTTAGGTAATGAATATTTACCGGAATATTCTTTCAATGCATATTTCCACCCCTTTTCTGAGGCAGCTTTCACGAAAGATTCCTTTAGACTATTGTCTTCATATTTTGTCATTGCATTCCTATGGCATCTTCTTTTTGGTTTCCAAGTTGAAATCTATTTGCTCCAGCCATGAAACGTATGAACTAAAAAGCTGCGGCCAATAATTTTCGGCAATCTCAAACTCAGTCCAGTTGAGTGCCCGGTCTGTGAGATACAGGAGATACAATAATCTTCGGGTGGGTTCGTCAATCCCTATGGCATTGCTCACTCTTTTGATCCAGTCCGTCCACGCACTGTTCTCATTTCCCCTAACCAAAAATAGTGTCTGCAACCTATCCTTGGCTTCGTCAATCTTGCTAACCCCATACAATGCCAAACAGGTTATGAAATGAAAAGCATCAAATAACGGCAACCCTCTTTCCTCCATATTTTCCCAATTGAAAATATAGAGCTGTCCGCTGTTCAAAGAAACATGATCTGGTGTCAGGTTGGTATGCCTTACCCCCAAATAAGGAATATTTTTTTTCTGAGCCAAAACGAGCCGCATCTTTTCTAACCATCCTCTTTGCGGTAAGGGAGGTAAAAATCGATTCTCGTATTCATGAACTAAGTTCAGAACCAGTTGGACTATATTTTGTGTAGTTACAGGTTGACGTGTAGCTTGAAAAAAGTCGATCAACCAGTCGCCTATAAGCTCTAACTCTCCGATATTATCGTAAATGAGATTGAGTCTGCTACCGCGCTTAAGCTCTAAACCTATAGTTGGCATGGGCATAGATCGCTCCAGGATGATCAGGCGACCAGAAATCTCTGTCACATCGACCAATACAGGAAAGGAGGAAGACAAATGAACAGGCAGCTCTTTTTTTAAACGACTCACACGTTCAGCTTTCTGCCTCATCTTATCGTTGTCTTTGACATAGCGTGGTACTTTGGCTGTCAATAAAGGCTCCGAACTCCCACTTGGAATTATCAGGAATGTAACAATTTCTAAATGAGGGGACATATTGGACATAAGAATAAAAGATAAACCATTTGGGTTTTCATGCTCAGGAAACAAATCATTCCAACGAGCTAATATATATCCTTCTAAGGCAGCAATCATCTTTCCTTACTTTCTGGCTATAATACTAAAATCAGGTACAAAATATTTTATGACTGCGTATATTTTCAGATGCCGAACAAACTGATAGGCCAAGTTAACGACACGATATCTAGGATCGAAGTATCGATCTATATAGCACTGAACAGCATTTCTTTTTTCCAAGGGAAACATATGAGTAAAATTACGGAAACTGGGGAAAGAAGAGTATATTTGGATATGAGAAAACCCGACAGAGAGTAGAAGCTTGCGATATTGATGATAAGAGTACAAATATTCTCGATAATCTTTGTCCCTGCGGAACCTTGAATAGTATTGCGCTAACCATCGAGGTAGCAATGTTACCCAGCAAAGTCCTGAATGGGGGTCCTCTTTTCCCAGCCAATAAAAATACGCATATCTATTTTTTGTTGCCAAAAAAATTTCCCCCCCTGGTTTTAACACACGCCTTAGTTCTCTTAATCCATGAATCTGCACCTCGTTAGGCGGTCCTGTTTCATCAGAAAGTCCTAACCATTCTAAGACAGCATTTAAGACAACTACATCAAAGTAGTTATCCGGAAAAGGAAGGTGAAGTACGCTGGCACAAACTGGCTTGATATTATTAAGTCCTGCCTGGCTACATCTGATCTTTACAAACTTAACCCGCTCGTGGGTAGAATCAAGACTTACAACTCCCAGATTATCCTTTGCCAAAGGAATGGACAAAGCCCCAAGCCCGCAGCCCGCATCCAAGACTACCCCCTTGCAGCTAGTCTTGAGTAACAACCGCCAGTCTGCCCGCCTTTGATCGTAGGTGTGGGCATAAAGTTCTGCTCGTCTTTGACGCAAATTTTGGGCTAAGCCATCACCCCCCCTCTGTTCGCCTTCTTTTAATATCCGATTCATTTCCTCTTTGGGAATTGCCTCCCAGTATACGTTTTCTGATAGAAAGCAAGGGATACCATCACGAATGGGCCATGTAGCTCGGCAATGCTTGCAGCGGAAGGAATGCCTCATATTTTCCAGAGACCCGTGACAGGCAGGGCACCGAAAATCCACCTCAAATATCTTTTGATTCATATTTTCCTACCTTAGGACCGTGAAGCAAACTTCTGCGATTTTCTTTGTTGTAATCTGCCACGTAAAGCTCCTCTTAATGATGGCCGGAGCCTTTTGCAGACAACGAATAGCCAAATCTTGATCCTCAAGGGCTAAGAGAACTCCTCTGGCCAAAGAAGCGGGATCTTCGGGAGTGACTGGAATGCCGACTTCGTTTTCTCGCAACAAATCTCCTGCACCTTTGATATCGCTGGCTACCACCGGCTTTCCGCAGGCCAGATAATCGTAGATTTTAAGGGGTGAGATCCCAATGCGTTCATTTCTTTCACGCGTAAAAGGCGCCACACATATATCCATGGTATTGATGAAAAAAACAACCTCAGCTTGAGGAACACCTCCGGGAAGAAGGAAACGATCCATCAAATCCATGGCTTGAATCATCTCCATGATATCCTTACGCATGGGCCCATCGCCGACCAAAAGAAAAACTACACCTGGTGATTCTTTAAGGATAATGCTTGAACTTTTTATCAGGTAGCTGAGTCCCTGATGAGGAACGAATGTCCCAATGAAACCTACCACTTTAATTTTTGGATCTATCCCCAAGCGCTTCCGGCAAGCACCGCGATCTAAAGGGTGAAAAAGATCTGGATCGGTGCCGTTGGGAATCACTTTTAGCTTTTTGGGGGACAGATGGTACCGAGTCTGAAAAATATCCCGAAGCCCTTCAGTAACACAGACCACTGCCTGGCTCGCTCGGCAAACAGTTATCTCCACCAAGCGCATGACGCCCAGTAAGAATGAGGGCCAACCAGCATATTGATATTCGGTTAATAGGTCACCGTTTATTTCTGTAATCATAGGTTTATGAAATATTTTGGCTAATACAAAAGGCGTCAAAGAAAGAGCCATTTCCCGAACGTAGAGGATGTCTACCTTATTGCGAATCATATAGTATCCAGCATAAAATAATAACAGGAAGTGGAAGGATAGGAAGCGGAAAAAGCGGACATCAATTGTCGGCACATATATTATCTCCACTGGCGTCTTTACACGATAATTGCCGCAACGAGGTGCAAAAATTACAACCCGATGCCCCTGCTGGTGTAAGTGCCTGGATACTTCCCATATATGGCTTAAGCCGCCCAGACCTTCAGTGAGGTATTCATAAAAAAAATAAAATATGGTCATAGTCTGCTTTTTTGGCAAAGTATGCGAAATGATGGTGCCATTATAAAAGATGCAGATGGAATTACCCTGAAGATCAACCCGAGTCCTTTCTTGATAATTCCTTTCAAACCAATAGGCTTTACAAAGAAAAATGTGGGCAAAGCCCAGCAAAAAAACCCTTTACTTCTCAGCGCCTTTGAGATCACATAAGGACTTAATGGCCTTTCTGGAAATTCTCCTGTTTTTGGATTTCTGTATTTGAACCGTTTTTGATTTCTTATCTTTCCCGTTTGCTTGAATTTAAAAACCGCAGATTTTATTTCATCTCCATACATACCGGCCGTATTCCTTACAAGGTATTTTAACTGGGACGGATCACAATTTGGTTCGAGTTCCAAAATCATTTCCTTCCGCATGTCAGAAAAAGACAATTTTTCATCGGTTCCTCTGAAAGTAATATCGTTTATGGGACCTTTCTCGCATCTTTCCCAAAATTTTCTACGTTCGAAAAAGTTTAGTACAAACAACTTATTGTTGTCATCATAGATGTATAGTCGCCCATCTGGTCTTAAAAGACGTCTAACTTCCTCTAAGAACACACCTAAATCTCTTACATGAGATAAAACATCATTGGCAATGATTACATCAAATTCCTCATCGCTGTAACCAATATTCAAGGTATCGCCAAATTCCGCCTTAATAGACCCATTTTCCAAGCCGAGAATCTCAAGTAAGGTTTTGAAACCCGTAATTTTCTCATCATTTACGTCAACACCAATAACCTCTGCCGCACCAAAGTTTTGAAAAAATATCGACATTAGTCCGAACCCACAGCCGATATCCAGAACCCTTGCTTTTTTAGCCTTGGTCTTTGTAAACACATCATAGAAATAGGCAAGATACCTCTGAAGATTCCATTCACCAGAAAAAAATCCGCGATGATAATGAAAAAAGTAAGGAGAAAATAATGATTCAGCCTTATTTTTTTCCATATCGAAAAGATTACTTATTTTTTTAAAAATAGATTCGGATATAACGGGTAATCGCATACGACTTTTTCCTGAAGTCAAATAACCACCGCCAGAGGCGGTGGCTTGTTTTTATTAGTCCTGAAAGGTACCCTGGTTTTCGTGCTCTAAAGTGAACTAAAGTTGGGGCAACGATTTTGTCTCTTTTGGCTATTCATTTATATTGTAATGTTGGGAACATTGCCCAAGGCGATCATAATCAGATTACTCTCAAATGCATTCAATCTTTAGCATTTAATCGCTTTAGACACTTTAATGTCACTCACTCTGATGGATTAATTGTTTATGGAGAACTCATCGCTGATCAATCAGACATTGGATTACGGGATTCTAAATGAATAGCTATCTCCGCAAATTAAGAGTTTTTAGTCATTTTGATTTTATTTAACCTAACGAATAATTACTCTAACGGTAGAACCTTTTTATTGTACCACTACCAGAGGTAGTGGTTTAAACCGATTAATTAACCTGAAATTAGTTTCTCAAAGGCTTTAGCAGTCTTAATCGATATCCCTTCCCATCTCAATTCCTCGGCTCTTTTCTGCGCTTGTTTTTTGGCCAGGCTGCGATCCAATTCTTTAGCTTTATTTAGGGCATTCGATAAACCTTTAGAATCTTTGTGGTTATATAAAATACTGAAATCTTTGTCCAATATTTCAGGCAAACAGCCCATTTCAGGAGCAATAACAGGCTTACCAAATGATAGAGCGGTCACTGCGGCACCGGAAGTAAGGATATTCTCATACGGCAAGACTACCATATCAGAGGTCGCAAAATAATATTCTATCTCAGCATCTGGAATATACCGCATTTCGAAAATCACCTTTGACGGCCTCTCTGCCTCTAACCTTCGCTTTAAACTTAAATCAGTGGGCTTGCCCGCTACTATAACAATATCCTCATCTCCAAGATGCTTTTTGCAGACTTCCAGTAAGTTTTTAATGCCCTTATAAGGCTCAATTCTCCCAAAACAGAGATAGATAAAAGCTTGTAAAGGGAAATTTAGCTTCTTCCTGGCCTCCGTTTTCGAAACACCTTTTATCGGAAACCAACCACAGAGGCTTCCATGAGGTAAAACAATAATCTTTTCTGGTTTACAGCCGAAATGTTGCCGGATCAATCTTTCCGCTACGTGGCAGTGAGCGATGATAAGGTTAGATAATGTTGCTATCAGACGACGTGCTAACTTGTGTATATAATGATATATTTGTGGATATCTTACTGGATAATAATAGTGTGGGTATAAGTTATGTACCGTCCAAACAATTTTAATTCCACTAAAACGACATGTTAATAATTTTATCGTAAAAATTAATAGCTTTATTAAAATTTTTATAGAAGCATCAGATGTATAATACTTACTAGGCCAGTGAATGTGGAGGATGTCTATTCTTCTGATATTTTTAAACAACCATTTAAATGAAAAATAATCAGGGCTTTTTTCTAATATATCAAACCCTTTTAAAGAAAGACTCGCATAAAGTGGTTTTGTGTAAATATTTATATCATCTGGCCTGTAAGGTGGAAGCGGGGCAATAGTTATTTTAATATCATTTCGCTGTATATTACTCATCATCTATTCAGTTATGACTTGTATGAAACAATCTTTTTATACAAAATAAAGGTATCTTTAATTCTATTCTGATATCATTCGATCTAATAAGGTTGCAAATTTTTCAGTCAAATATCTTCTTTCATAATTTTTAACGACATTATCATCAAAAAGCGAATTCGAAATTCCCCTTCTTTTTATTTCTATCAATTCAATTATGGACTTCTTTATTTCCACTATATTTTTCGGGTCCACAACTATCCCTGCTTTTGCTTTTAAAATTAATTTCGCTGTAATGCCATTTTCCGGAACGATTGCTAATATTGGTCTCCTTGCGCGTAGATACTCAAACAATTTTCCTGGATAAATATCACGTTTTCCATCCAACACCAATAAAGCAACGTCACTTTGGCATAGATAATCAATTGATTTTCTATGTGAAACATACCCTATGCATTGAATCACGTTACCGAAAACTTTACGAGAAAAAGATATATCGTCCATACCAACAAACATTAGACTTATTTGATCCCGTTTTATTCTTCCCTCCAATATAAGCTGAGATATTGCTTCCAAAAAAACATTTATTGTTCGACCGGTAAAACCATAAATACGGCCCACATGAACAATCTTCAATATATTATTAGTTCTTTGCACATTAATATATTTAAAGTCTTGTTCATCGTATCCATTTGTTATAGTAAAAAATTTATTTGAATTAATGGAATAGTACCTTTTTTTTAAATTATTTGTAATAGTTGGGTGCGCTGACATTACACAATCGCAGTGTTTAACAACTGCTTTTTCTAATATCCGGTGTACCTCCATATTCTTGTATTTATGACGAAGTACTGGATGGTCATACCATTCGTCTCTAAAATCGGCAATCCATCTAACATTCAATAATTTGGAAATAAAATAGCCTATTAGGTGACAACTATAAGGTCCAGAAGTAGTGTAAACCACGCGGATATTGTTGGTACGAATCATTTGAATGGCCTTTACCAAACTTGATGGTAGCCATCCAATGGTTTCATCAGGTAACAAGCAGTATTTATTAAAAAAATATCCCAATCGTCTTAGTCCTATCCTTTTAAATAATTCGCCAATTATATCTACCTTAATCAAAACAGATCTCTTTATCTGAACACTAGAAGGTACATCTTGTAATAGAAAAGGATCATGAGCATAATACCAATAAGGGTTTTTTACCGTTAATACAAATACTTCCCAACTAAATTCCGGCAAATATTTAACAAACTTAAGGGGACGCTGTACACCTGGACCACTAAGGGGAGGAAAATAATATGCGATAATAAGTATCCGTTTTTTTAAAGTCATTTTCTTCTTTTAAATCTAATCTGAGCGATTTTTTCACATATATTTATAATTACT
Organism: Deltaproteobacteria bacterium; assembly: GCA_019308645.1. The sequence goes on along the minus strand of JAFDHR010000007.1, from coordinate 1,567 downwards.
GAAGACCTTTATCAAATTTTTTTGGACAACATACCCGCTATATTTTTGCTTACATTTTTCGCGTGCTTTTTCCCCTCTTTTTTTCGCTTCAACAGTATGATCAAAAACATATTGAATTGTTTTCGCAAGTTGTCTCTGGTTTTCAGGTTCTACAATCCAGCCACAGCCTATTACAATTTGTTACTATTCAGGTTGCCCATAGAATAGGTGTGCCCTCTTTTTAAAAAGCTCTATTCTCACCGCAGGACTATCACATACCTGGGGGGCATATGTCATACTCCCCTAAACTTGTCACTCCAAGTATTTTTAATATTCACCAATTCGTGCCTAACTACCGTTTTAGAATTATCACATATCTGGATGTCACGCCAAGTATCCTTTTCTTTTGCATTGCAGAGACGACTATGGCGCTGAAGCGTTGCGTGGCCTCCGGCTCGTAGAGCCTACGGCTCGGAGAGACATGGGGGCCTGGATGATATGGGTGTGCCGCCAGCCGGTTTTGTTTAGAATTCGGAGGTAGTCGTCTATCAGGATCGATCCTTCGCCGGATTCCTCTGCCGCCGGTTTGTTCTGAAAATCACGCCCGCCCGCCTCGCCTGAGCGAAAACCTTGAGCGGCGCTGACTGCCTCCGTTGGGCGAGAGCGATGGCGGGCAGGCCAGTCCGCATTGATGAAGGCAAGTCTTGTTGTCTTTTTGCCATTTTGTTTCAGGAGTGCAAAGAAGGCTTCAAGGAATTGAAGGTATTCTTTCTTCGGCAGTCTGGATATGCTTTTCCTGTCATAGTCAGCGGCCTTTTTGTCAAAGTATGGCGGATCGAGAATAATGAGATCGGGCTTTTCTTTTGAGCTGGTAAGCTTATTAGCTGATGAGCTGTTAAGCTGATGAGCTGTTGGTATAGTCCAAGTGTGGGGTTCGATTTCGGGGCGTGTCTCCAGACGGTCTTGCATATCGAAGGCCCAGCATCTGCGGTTCATGGCAAGGCAGGTGTCGGGTGTCACGCCTCCGCCGGCCATGGGGTCGAGGATCAGGTCGTTCTGCTTTGAGAAATAAAAGAGGATGTGGGCGATCAGTTGCGCGGGGATACGCCCCGGCCAGTCATCACCGAATCTTCTGTCGCAATCGTTCCATTCCCAATTGTCCCATGTCCTGAGTCCCCAGCCAATCTCCTTGAATTTTTCAATATCTTCTTTATCTTCCAGGGCGAGCGACCAGACCATCTGTTCTGTCCAGTTATGCTTTTCTGCAACCTGGGCAACTGTGAAGCCTCTGGACAGGTCGCTATTCATTGAATTTGGCAGTGTTGCCATTTTCAATAAATGGTTATGAATCAATACCTGCTTTGCACCCAATCTCTTTGCGATCCTGTCCTGGGGAATGCCGAGGCGGTTCATGCGGAATATTTTGAGGTCCATGCCCAACTGTGTCGCGGCCCTGAGGTCGGCTATGTATGAATCCACTGTTCGTCTCGCGCGGCCGATTGCCTTTCCGATATCTGAAGATGTCAGGGCCGGGTTCTTATTGTACGCGCGTCTTGCCGTGTCTCTTGCCTCGTCTTCTGTTAACTGT
>JAFDHR010000132.1:685-7169 GCA_019308645.1 Deltaproteobacteria bacterium | reverse complement strand
CGAAAATCCCAGAATTGCTTCTTTGTAATCCGGTCGTTTTCGATGACGAGGTAATGACCGGGTTCTAAGAGATATATGTCCTCGAACAAGGTTGTGTCGCCAAAGGTGTTTTGAAAGGTAAAGTACTCGAGGAGGGCGCGATTACTCAGTCGGGCCTGAACGCTGTCTACCTGGAGCAAGGCCTTGATCTCTGAGGCAAAGAGCAAAAGCTTGTTTTGAATGGTATAATAAAGAGGCTTGGCGCCATACCGATCACGAGCAAGAATAAGTATGTTTTTTCGGCCGTCCCAAAGGGCAAAAGCGAAAATGCCATTGAGCCGCCTGATGGCCTCCAGGCCGTATTCTTCATATAAATGAATGATGACCTCGGTATCTGATTGCGAAAAGAAAGAGTGTCCCAGTTCTTTGAGCTGCTGACGGAGTTCCTTAAAATTGTAAATCTCACCGCTGAACGTGACCCAGATGCCATTGGCGCGGTTCGACATGGGCTGGTGGCCGGTGGGAGTCAGGTCAATGATAGACAGACGCCGGTGGCCCAAGGCGAGGTTGAAGTCCCCGTTCCCATTAAAGGCATGATCCCATTCTTCACGGCTCCTGGCCGCGGGCACATTCTGGGTAAACTCCACCCAGTAACCTTCATTTTTGTATGGTTCATCCCTGACGTGAAAGAAAACATAGCCTTCGTCGTCCGGCCCTCGGTGCTTCATGGCGTCGCACATTTTCTTAAGCGCATGGGCCGGGACAGCTTTTCTATTTAAATGATATATGCCTGCAATGCCGCACATGGTTCTAACTCAATATTTTTTGCTTTTGTCTTCTTTTAAAATGACTTCAATCAGGATATAAGTTAAGTCGCCACTTGAAAAATCTATATACCTTATTCCTTTAAGGCGTTCCTGGTTCTTCTGTATGTCCTCTTCTATCATTACCTGATATTTTCTGTATAAAGGCAAACAACATGGATCAAAGAATGGTCACTGGCGGCAGCGCCTTGCCATTCAAACTAAATTTTGATTACTTCTGTTGCCTGATCGAATGCCTTTTCTATTTCAGATTCAATTTCAGGTCCCAAATGTTTTTTATTATAATGGCCCAAATATGAAATCGGTTCTCCAACCTTCTTGACATGAGATTTAAGTCGGAGCAGCTTTTGAATAACTTTATCTATGACTGCTTCGGGTTCTTTAATAAGCTCTTCATAATTAATAACCAGCTTCCGGTTTTCTTCGACATCTGATAAGCCCCTTGTAATTGCAGAACGAATAGCCAGGATTTGACCGGCAATTTGCTGAGCCGGAGGCAGTCGTTTTAACTGGTAATAATGCCTGGGCCGAAGAGACCACCATTTTTCGGCAGAACCAAGCCTTTCCTGGCGAACTCGCCAAATAGATTGGGCAAGTTCAAGGAGGTTTCTTTGCAAATCGATAAAGAAGATATTAGGAATTAATCTTAATACTGGAATGAAAAAATTACCCAAAGGGCATTTAAAAACAACAGGTTTTTTAAATATGGAAACTACTGATTGTAATTCTGTATTAAGATCTCTAATGTCAATCTCTTTTATTCTGTTATCATCAGGTTCATGAACATCTTCAGATGCAGCCAGATGGCGAGACCAGAAGTAGCCAAATTCATGGGGTTCTTCAATCCTTTGAGTAGTGCCATGAATACTTTGGTACTTTTTGTAATTATGAAAACGATTCTTAATCAATGTTTCTTGTAAAAAAGCCCCCACTGCGGGCGCTTCATAGAATCGTGCCATTAAGTTAGAAGGATATCCCACATCTAATCGTGAAGCTAACATTTGACTGAGCAAAGTTGTGCCAGACCTTGGCGCTCCAAGAATCAATAGAATCTGATGGTTAGATTCGGTCTTGTTCTTTTCAAACATCTGTTGAATAGACTGCAAGCCCTCATTTATTAATTGAACAATGTCCTCCTGCTCTTTCTTTTTTCTGAACTGGGGTAAACGTTCGTCAGCGTCAAAGGAAGATATTTTTTTATAATTCATCATTATTTCCTTCATTTGACAGCTGTGAAAACGGCAGCACATAGAAATAGGGATATTGCCAAGTAAGCTCTTCTTTGGAACAATGCAGAATTTGGTTATCGAATACTCTGGTGTAATAAAAATAAGGCATATCCGTGGTGCCCCACCGTTTTTTGAATCGGTAAACCCCGTCTTGTGTCAGCCATGTACCTCCCCAATTCCACCATTCATACCCTCGTGCCACTGCTTCTTGCATGGCATTAAAAATGAGCAAACTAAGAGGCTGAAGGGCTCTATATTCCTGAACGATTACAGGAGTAAAGTATTCAACTGTTTTGTTAAAATAAAAAAGTAAAAGCGCGGCAATTGGCATCCCGTCATTAAGGGCCACGAATATCTTATAATCCTCTTCATACTCAAATATCTGAGGAATAAGTTCAAAAAACGGCCAGGGCTTAGAAATGCCGCCGATGGTGTTGATATTTTCAACGTGGATTTCACTTAAAAACTGCATGTAGTTTGAAGCGGGTTCGTCTGTGATAGCCAAACCACTTTTTTGTGCCTTGCGTATCATATTACGGGTTTTCTGATGAAAAAGCCGCATAAGGTCGTTTGCTAAGTCCGAATATTTAGAGGGGAGGGCCGTTAACTGTCCAACTCTTTCATCGTTAAAGGTAGCGCAGTAATTTGTATCGTAAAAAGTTTTATTTGTATCAAAAGGTGATGTTATTAAAGTTGCTGAGATGCAATGATGATTCCTGGCATAATTAAAAAAGGCCTGGAGTAATTCTTTTTTAACGGTTTCATTTTTTTCATATTCGATGATAGATCCGTTACTCCCATAAAGCGGCAAGGAGTTTAATACGTTTCCTGATTTTTCATTACGCTTTAAAAACGCCGGTAAAACACCAATTACTTCATCCCATTTATTAAGGGCGATAAAGTAACAATCTTCTTCATTTAAAAATTCCTTTAAAAGCCTTCGGTAATTATTAGAAACATAGAATAATGTCAAGGAGTCTTTAAGTAAAAAGTCCTCATATTGTGCTTCATATTTTTCGCTTAATATTTCTATATGCATTTTTTACAAAAGATGTCTTTAGTGCTTTCGATTATTTTCTGCTGTTCGGGTTCAGTTAGCGACGGGTAGATTGGTATGGACAACGTTTGTTGAAAAAGACGCGCTGCTTCGGGAAATTTTTTATCTAATAAATTCATTTCTCGATGCAGAAGTTTATCAACACCTCGTCTGACGTGGATGCCGCGTTTATAATATGCCTCTTGTAAATCTTCGAAGTTATAATTTTGAAATTTTACAGGATAACGAAAATAAATGCTTGAACGCGCGTTATTTCTTGAGGCAATTATTTCTAAATCCTCAAATTCCTGAAAATAACGGTTTGCGATTTCATGACGGCGTGCCACCATGACGTCATAGCGACTGATCTGCGAAAGCCCAAGCACGGCTTGCAGATCGCTCATTGGTGAAAGAGACTTGTTATCAGTGGCAAGACTTTTCATTCGCTCTAACAAAATAGGATCATTTGTTGTTAATGCTCCTCCTTCACCTGTAGTCATACACTTTGTGGCGTGAAATGAAAAAGCACCGAATGATCCTATATTCCCCACCATTTTTCCATTTGTTTTTGCTCCAAACGCTTGACAGCAATCCTCAATAATCGGCAGTCCAAGCTGCATAAAAGAAGTGGTATCCGCGGCGTTGCCAAAGATATGTACGACAATGATTACTTTCGTCTTTGAGGAAACGAGTGGAGCGGCAGTTTCAACGGTCATATTCCAGTTTTTTTCGACATCGCAGAAAACAGGCGCCGCGCCCACCTGTCTCACCGCGTCTAAGACGCTGTGACAAACATAAGTTGGCAGAATAGCTTCATCTCCCGGTCCGACATCCAATATTCTTAACCCAAACATCAGGGCAGATGTGCCGCTGCCTGCGGTCACTGTTCCAAGCGTGCCCATGTATTTTGATATCGCATCTTCGAACTCCCTCACTTTCAAACCTCTGGCCAGCATTCCGCTTTTCAATTGCTGGGCCACCGCCCTTTGGTCTTCCCTCGTAATCCAGGGTTTTGAGTGACTGATCATTTCAACATAATAAAAGAAATTGGTAATAAAGCTCTTCATTCATGTATATAGCCGTTTGTCGTAATTCTGAATTTTTATTTGCAGCTGATCAAAAACCTTCTCTTCGATCATGTACTTATAAAAATAGGATTTTACACATCTTTGAAGTAAATACTCCTGCTCGTACCAGGATGTGTTGATAAACTGTTTGACTTTTTTACCTTCTACCAGATCGCAATAGATATTAATGTATTGTGGCATACTGTTGATAAAGTTTGCATTGTTCAAGGACCATTGACGGCCCTTTTCTCCCAATACAATATTTTCACCAGTCTTTTTCATCTCAATGCATTTTTCAATTTGCTGTTGAAAATTTTCTTTTGTAATTTTAATAACAGGTGGATAATTACGAATACGATCATAAAGCTCGGTTTGATAAGACAGGACAGGGATCTGCCATGTAAACATTTCTATACCAAACAGCCCAATGCTGCCCATACCGACTTGATCAATGGTATAATCAGCATAAGCGTATATCTGTTTCGCCTCTGCAGGTGGAAGTTCCTTAACGTAAAAAACCTCAATCGGCATCCCATCTTTTTTGCACTCTTGAAGCAGGGATGTAATTAAATGAGAGCCTTTCTTCCAGTTTGACGAGGGGGCGTGAAGGAAGTATGTTTTTTGTGGATCCTTGGTGATGCGGTTCTTCTTAATAATTTGTTCCCGTTCCTCCAATGTCCATTCAGAAGCGTCAATTTGGCCAGGTATCCAGAGGCCTCGAGGAATACATGTTGCTCCCAGCATAACGTCAGCGTAAAGGTTAATGATTTTATGATTTTTATAAAGATCAGGGGTAAGATAATAAGGCTTAGGGGGATGGTATCCTAAAAATTTTGCCTGGTGGTAGAAGATCCATTCCGGGCCTCTCTGGTCACTGCCCCAGAATGAAAAGATAATTTTTTTACCTCGTTGTTTTAGCGTCGGAAGATCTCTTAGGTCTGGATAAAGCGATTGAGAAAAATGAAAATGGAATATATCATATTTATTAATCGCACTCTGGGCAAATTCATTAATAACCTTGAATCGCTCCTCCTCAGGGAGTTTGTTAATGTTCAAGTTAATATCGCATTTATACTTGAGCCAGGAGTCGTAATAATTGGCGCTGGTTGCGTCTATATTTTGGCTCCGGAGGAACCTAGTAATCCGGTCCATGTTCCCGGCGATTTCAAAAGGGGCATGCAGTACTTTCATCCTAAGCTCCCTCAGGTGGCAACATTTCTTCTGCCCATTGACACATCCTCCCATAGATCCCTCTTCCCTAACAATTTCCTCAGATAAAGAACGTTGCCCCGTCCATACTCTTTATATTCATCACTGGGCTTACTAGCAATCCAATTTATCTCAATTTCATCCCTCTTATCTATCGACCAAGCTCACCGGCGGCAATGGAGCGCAGCGGAATTGCCGTCCGGTGCAGCGCCTTGTTCGGCTTTCATCTTCTTATTAATTTCCCAAAGCCAATCTTCTACTCTCACGCCCAACCGCATTCTAATTGATCGCCATCTTTTCCCTGGAGAGAATTCTTCTTGCTCATCATCATACCGACATTTGAGCAGTGCGATAATGCCATCCCCACATTGAACATAGCTCTCTCCAGTTTCAGGATTATTTCTAAGAACATGCCCTGGAATAGCAATATCGATGGTCTCAGATTGAACAATGCGGCTCTTAAGCACAATTAATTTTCTTACTTCCCCTTTATACCAATGGTAGGTATAGGCCCCTGAAAACGGAGCACAAACTGCACAGATCAGATTATGAATATTTGATACGGCATGTTCCCACTTGATAAAACCATCTTCTGGCAACCGTGGATAACAGCGAAACGATTCAGGGGTGCTGGGATTCGCAAATTTTAAAACGAATGTATTGTCATCATCAAGTAGCCGTAAGGCTTTCGCGTATAGTCCTGGAGTAGATTCTTCAGACCATTTATAAACATCGGTTATAGTTGTATCCTGATGTAATTTAAAATGTTCCTGACAGATAATTCTTCCACAATCAAGTTTATCTCCTTCCATGAAATGAATGGTCTTGGTGATCTGTTCCTCATTGTTGATAATCGCCCAATTTGAACAGGCATTCCCTCGATATTTAGGCAGGTCGCCATGATGTGAATTTAAGATACCTAAACGAAACAAATCTATATGCCTTTGTGTCACCATTGATATCCAATTTATACTTACACCGATATCCAAATATTTGCATAATTCTTCGATTTCAGGTCGATCAAGCGTATTTGTCAACAAAAATGAAGCATGAAGTTGTTTGGCAAGTTCCTGAAAATCGCTTTCATTACGCGTATATTCCGGTGCCGCTTTCGCTGTAATGAAACAGGCAATTTCATGC
>JAFDHR010000132.1:0-657 GCA_019308645.1 Deltaproteobacteria bacterium | reverse complement strand
ATACAGAATTTGAGTTCGTCCGATAATAGCTATTTTCATATCTGCACCTTATTGACAATATCCCTTATTTGGGTTCCTTTACCAGATAACATTTTAACTAAATCAAGAAAAAGAGTTTGTGGCCCAATATCTGTATTGGCATGTTTCTTAATAAATTCCTCATCCCAAAATTTTAATGGACGTATGCTTTTAAGATACTCATATCGTTCAAAACGGTCTGCATTCAAAGCAATGTGAATGGGATGAAAATCAAACACTTTTAATCCATGAATCTTCAGCCTCTCATCAGAAAGACTCCAGATTGGAGCATCTTCGAACATTTCTGAATTATCTCCCCAAAAGTATGGAATTCTCCATAGTAATGCACCATTCCATTTTATTTTATGAGGAGATAAGTTGTCTGCTCTCGGCAGAAATAAAGAAACATCAACTAAAATGCCATACTCTTTAGCTGCCTTCGCTAGCCAATTGGAGGTTTGGTATAAACCATGCGTTCTCATACTTATCGCGTTTGGAACAATACTCATCACATGTGTCAGCACTTCATCTTCTGTCTTTCCATGTGTTGAACCAGAAAGCATATTGGGATGAATTCCTAACTCAAACAGTTCTGTTTTTTCTCTTAGCCTTTCTATGGCTTCTGACTGATGGGTAACA
>JAFDHR010000131.1 GCA_019308645.1 Deltaproteobacteria bacterium | reverse complement strand
ACTACAACAGAATTGGGATTTTACTCAAAGGAGGACAGGAATAGATTCATAGGTAAATTGAAGCCATCAGGTGAGATCCACGGATTTGAGATGGATTTCAAGGACAAGGATGGCTCCATCATTAACGCAATGATGTTTGCCAGACACATCCCCCAACTCCTCCAGGCCCAGAAGATGGAGGCCATAGGTACTTTAGCGGGGGGCATTGCCCATAACTTCAATAACCTCCTGATGTCTATCCAGGGAAATACCTCCTTGATGCTCTTAGATACCAACCTCAATCATCCCCACTATGCACGACTCACCAACATTGAAAAATCAGTGCAGAGCGGCTCAAAGCTCACATCTCAGCTCCTTGGATATGCAAGAGGAGGAGGCTATGAGGTAAAACCCATTAGTATCAATCGCATCATTACTGATACCTCTGCTACCTTTTCTATGACAAGAAAAGACATTACCCTCTATCAAGACCTTGAACACAACCTTTCTTGGGTAAAGGCATGGCCAGATTGAGCAGGTCATCCTTAATATCTATGTCAATGCAGCAGAGGCAATGCCTCACGGAGGAGAGCTGTTTATCACAACAAAAAATATCACACACAAGGATATCAAGAAGAAACCCTATACAATAAAACCAGGCAACTATATCCTTTTTACTATCAGAGATACAGGCACAGGCATGGATAAACACACACAAGCAAAGGTCTTTGATCCCTTCTTTGTATTATCAAGGCACATGGTGGCTATATTGATGTAGAATCACAAAAAGGACAAGGCACAACCTTCTTTATCTATCTGCCTGCATCTAAAGAGACAATAGGTGAAGAGGTCAAAACACCAGGGACGATTGAAAAAGGAAAAGAAACCATCCTTCTTGTGGATGATGAAGAGCTGATCCTTGATGTGGGTGAGGCCTTACTTACCTCCTTAGGTTATACCGTACTCATCGCACATGGGGGCAAAGAGGCCATTGAGATAGTGCACACCACCCTTCCGTCTTCTCCCCCTGATCTGGTCATCCTTGATATGATTATGCCGCATATGGGAGGAGGAGAGACCTATGACAAACTAAAGGAGATACATCCCACGATCAAGGTGCTGCTTTCCAGTGGCTATAGTATAAATGGTCAGGCAACTGAGATACTGAAAAGAGGTTGTGATGGCTTTATGCAGAAGCCTTTTACTATGAGGGAGTTGTCTAAGGCAATAAGGGAGGTTTTAGATAAGAAATAGCTCATGTAACTTTCATTATCCAGGATCAAGGTTGATGAATTCGTAAAAAGTCAAATTCGGCGAATATGTCATTTCGACCACAGGGAGAAATCTTGCCTTTTCAGCATGTTACGTTTTAAAGATTTCTCGTTTCACTCGAAATGACAAGCTGAGGAGACTTTTTACGAGACCATCAAGGTTGTTTTGATGAATTATGCTTTATGTAGGCGTTCAAAGGTTCAGAGTTCACCCCTGCCCGACGCCCGCCTACCATACTGCGGACAGAGATGGCAGGGGGGGTTCAGGGTTGATGGCCTTACGATTTCCTTGATTTCTTCATTTTTAATTTCAGTGCAAGCTTACATGACATATCCAAAGAATCTAATTAATTCCTTATTGGACACAGCATCGAAGCCTTTCTTCATCACTCAACCTTGAACCTTGAACCATTGAACCCGTGAACAGTTACTGTTTTATAAAGCAAAAGGGATTAACCATTATTGGCTAATCCCTTTATATTCCCTGGTAGTCCCAACGGGACTCGAACCCGTGTTACCGGCGTGAGAGGCCGGCGTCCTAGACCGCTAGACGATGGGACCCCATAAATAAAGTAAGGAGCATGCAGTAGGCAGTAAGTACCGCTTCGATTTTCAGGCACGCTGCTTACTGAATACTCCTTACTGCTTTATATGTAATGGCTGGGGGACAAGGATTCGAACCTTGGTTTGCAGGGCCAGAACCTGCCGTCTTACCCCTAAACGATCCCCCAACTATAAGCCCTTATTCTCTTGATCTTCTATTTAATGTCAAGAAAAAAATGTTCAGAATTACCAGACACTGCCCTTCATTACGATTTTGTAAGGATTATTTTTGTTTTAGGTGTTCCAATCTGTTCAAGCCGTTAATATAGGCCTTGGCACTTGCGACTATTATATCTGGATCGGTCCCTTTACCGAGTGTCTGTATCCCATCTTCTTCTAAACGAACTATCACATTTCCCTGGGCATCGGCTCCTCCAGTAAGAGAGTCAATAGAGAAGTGAAGTAGTTTGGATTGCGTTCCTGTCATCTTGGCGATAGTATTAAAGGTAGCATCAATGGGACCTATGCCAAATCCTGCATCCTGCTGTACCCTTTTTCCCGTCTCCAATTGTACCGTCGCTGTGGGAACCGTTGCCGTCCCGCTTATTACGTTGAGATACTGTAATTTATAGGTATCTGGCACCCTCAGGATTTCCTCAGCAATGAGGACCTCTAAATCCTCATCCACAATTTCCTTTCTCTTGTCTGCGAGCTCTTTAAACCTCTGAAAAAGATTATCAATTTCGCGATCAGACAAATCGTAACCGAATCCTCGCAGGCGTTCTTTAAAGGCATGTCGCCCTGAATGTTTCCCCATAACCAGGCGATTAGCCTTTAGGCCGATCGTAGCAGGCTCCATGATTTCATATGTAGTTTTATTTTTTAAGACTCCATCTTGATGAATCCCCGCCTCATGTGCGAAGGCATTTGCACCCACAATGGCCTTATTGGGCTGTACCGGGATGCCGGTAATCATTACCAGTAAATGACTTGAGGGATATATCTCTTTTGTGTTTATTTCAGTGAAACAATTAAGGTAATTTCTTCGCGCATGAAGGGCCATAACCACCTCTTCAAGGGATGTATTGCCTGCCCTCTCCCCGATGCCGTTTACTGTAACTTCTACCTGCCGTGCTCCTGCACCGATACTCGCCAGGGTGTTGGCTGTTGCCAAACCCAAGTCATTGTGACAATGAACGCTTAAAATTACCTTGCCAATGTTTGGTGTATTACCTTTTATGTAGGCAATAAGGTCTACAAACTCACTTGGTATTGCATATCCCACTGTGTCAGGAAGGTTAACAGTGGTTGCTCCGGCTAAAATAGCTGCTTCGAATATCCTGCATAAGAAATCTCGGTCAGTACGGGAGCCATCTTCCGCTGAAAACTCGATATTGTCTGTGAATTGCTTGGCATATTTAACAGCCTCAACTGCCTTGGCAACAACCTGATCTCTATTTAATCTTAATTTGTGCTGGAGATGAATGTCTGAGGTGGCAATAAAGATGTGGAGGCGGGGGTGTGCCGCCTCCTTTATCGCACCCCACGCAGCGTCAATATCCTCCTTAGAGGTTCGAGCAAGTGCTGCAACCTCAACATTTCTCACCTTTTTGGCAATCATTTGAACTGACTCGAAATCTCCCCCTGAAGAAGAAGGGAATCCGGCTTCAAGGACGTCCACCTTTAGCCTTTCTAATTGTGAGGCAAAGTGCATTTTTTCCGCACTATTCATGCTATACCCGGGAGATTGCTCGCCGTCTCTCAGGGTGGTGTCAAAAATAGTAATTTTACCTGCCATTCCTACGCTCCTTTCAGTAAAAAAAGTGACTAAAGTGATCTAAAGTTTGCTAAAAATACGTAAGCGCCTGCCGCAGGGGCTTCTTTACAAAAGTCTCTGCGGCTTTTCTCACCTCTTTGTAATTGATTTGGAACATAGTTTTTTCCTTTAATTGAGCTGAGTTTCCTCGGCCTGATCCTTGCATAATTTGAAATATATGCTGTCAACCAGGGCCTGCCAACTGGCCTCAATAATATTTTCTGAAACACCTACGGTATTCCAAATAGCTTTGCCATCCCTTGATTCAATGAGAACCCTCACCTTTGCCGCTGTTCCGGCGCTCCCTTCCAGCACTCTTACTTTAAAATCAACCAGCCTCATCTCTTGTATTTTTGGATAGAATTTGCTCAATGCCTTACGAAGGGCGTTATCGATAGCATTCACAGGACCATTGCCTTCGGCAGCATTGATTTCTTCCTCCCCATCAACCGATATCTTGATAGTCGCCTGTGATATTGACTGACCATCTTTGTTTTTCTCATTGATCACCCTTAGAGAGTGCAGGGAAAAAGGCTCTTTAAATTGACCCGTAGACTTTTTTATCAGGAGCTCAAGTGAGCCTTCAGCGGCATCGAATTGATACCCTTGATCCTCCATTTGTTTAATCTCCTTCACAATCCTTTTGCTGTCATATCCATTTCCCCCTAAGGTAAGACCCATCTCATTAGCCTTGTATTCTATATTGCTTTTACCTGATAGATCTGAAACAAGCACCCGGCGTTTATTTCCGACTACATCGGGTTCGATATGTTCATAGGCCAGGGGCTTTTTCAAAATTGCACTCGCGTGTACTCCGCCTTTATGGGCAAAGGCGCTTTGCCCAACAAAGGGCCTTTCATTTAATGGCGGTATATTTGCTATATCGCTGACATATCTTGAAATCTCGGTCAGTTGTTTTATTTTGGAATCATTGATACATCTTTTGCCTATTTTTAATTGTAGATTGGGTATGACCGAAATGAGGTCCGCATTTCCACAGCGCTCTCCATAACCATTTATAGTGCCATGAACCATTTTAGCGCCTGCTTCAACAGCAGCGATGGAGTTGGCTACAGCCAATCCACAGTCATTGTGTGCATGGATACCAAAAGAGGCGTCTGGGAACGATTCTCTAACTAATATCATTATTTCTTTTAAATCCTCTACCATGGTGCCCCCATTGGTATCACAGGGTACAATAATATCTGCTCCAGCAGAGATTGCTGCCTGAATGGTTTTCAAGACATACTGGGGATTAGCTTTGTAGCCGTCAAAAAAATGCTCAGCATCAAAGATAACCTCTTTGCCTTTTGATTTGAGATACGTGATCGAGTCAAAGATCATGTCTAAATTTTCCTCTAATGGAACACCTAATATCTCGGTTACATGGAGATCCCAGACCTTCCCAAATATGGTAATTGTCTGGGTTTCAGCTTGCAGTAATGCCTTCAAATTAGGATCTTTTTCTGGCAGTATATTTGCTTTTCTGGTGCTACCAAAGGCAGTCAAACGGGTTTTTTTGAGACTTGTATTCTTTGCCATCTGAAAAAAGCGTATATCCTTCGGATTTGAACCAGGCCAGCCACCTTCTATATACTGAATACCAAGGTCAGCTAATTTTTGGGCAATACGTAGTTTTTCCTCAGCAGAGAAACTGATTTGTTCTCCCTGGGTGCCATCTCTGAGCGTGGTATCATAGATTAGAACCTGCTTTTCCATTATCGTGCTCCTTTTCAAACAAAAAACCCGCTATCAGGCGGGCCTGATAGCGGGTTTTGTAAATTTTAAAACATCATGTCATTATCAGGCCCGGTAGCTTTAAGTTACCTAGCGGGAGGATAAGCAACAGGGAAATTATAATTATCCCTGTTGCCACCCCGATAATGCCTATAATGTTTTGAACTCCTAAAATCATTTTTTAACAGATATTTAGTAATGTTACCTAATATTTTTTATATGTAAATAAAAGCATTTTGTCAAGATTTATTCATTTTTCACAGTTTTTCTGACAGATAGAAAGAGGTACTAATCAAAACAGACCGAATATTGTGATCCTAAAATACACGTTCTTCGCCTTGATCCAGAACTATTACCTCAATGTTGGGTACCTCTTTCTCCATGATTTCAACAAAGGATGAGGCATCCTGCTCCAGGATCGGAAAGGTTTTATAATGCATAGGGATAACCATATCTACTTCGAGAAGCTTTGCTGCACGAGTGGCCTGTTTTGGATCCATGGTAAATACGCCTCCGATGGGTAGCATAGCAAGATTAACATGGAAGATCTCACCAAGGATTTTCATCGATGAAAATATGCCGGTATCTCCTGCATGGTAACAAGTAAAGCCATTTTCCAGCTTTATGATATAACCAGCAGGACTTGCTGTCTGGGAGGAATGAAATGCTTGGGTCATGGTTATTGAAATACCATCTGAGGTAACTGTGCCGCCGATGTTCATACCCGTACCAAAGACTATCTGGGAGTCAGGAATTGCTGCCTCCTCTTTCAACCTGCCGACGGTCTCAGGCATACCCACCAGGGTAGCACCAGTCGCCTTTACGATTCCGGCTGCATCTGCAATATGGTCAAAGTGATCATGGGTTACAAGAACGAAGTCGGCTTTTGCAATATCTTTGGCCTGGATGGTAGCCAGCGGATTATCTGTCAACCATGGATCGATAATGAGTATTTTGCCTTTTTCAGATGTAATCTGAAAACCGGCATGTCCAAGCCATCTAATTTTTGTGTCTGTCATATCAGTGCACTCCTTTAATCAATAACGTTTCTTAAAATAACGGTTATCAAAATCCAGAGATACGCGTTCTATCCACTTGGTTGTAAGACAATAAGTGCATCTACAGCTACAGGGCGGTTGCCAGATATGATAACAGGGTTAATATCTATTTCCTTTATCGTATCGTTTTCGACACCGATCCTTCCGACATTGATTAATATTTCTGATAGGATGTCTCTGTCAACAGCATCCATTCCCCTGACTGCATCAAGTATCTTGTGGGCCTTGATTTCATCCATCATCTCAAGGGTATCCCTTTTCTCCAAAGGTGCAAGGCGAAAAGACACATCCTTTAAGATCTCTGTAAATATACCCCCAAGACCAAACATGACACATGGCCCAAACTGGGGATCTCTGATTAGGCCTATCACTAATTCCCTCTTGCCTTTGATCATCTCCTGGATAAGGATGGAACCGTGGCCGCCATTCATGCCAGCCATGATATTATTAAATGCATCCAGTGCTTCCCTGTCATCTCTGATATCTGTTTGGATAAGCCCTTTTTCTGTTTTATGAGTTATCTCTGGAGAACATCCTTTTATCACGACAGGATAACCGATTTCATGGGCTGCAGAAATAATATCATCACTCTTTTGAATAATTATTTCACGTGTAACCGGAATGTGGTAAGAAGCCAGAACAATCTTGGATTCATACTCCGAAAGTGTCTCCCTACCTTCTTTAAGTGCCTTATCAAGAATATCCATTTAATCTCCTTTTTTTAGCCTATATCAAGAATATCCATTTAATCTCCTTTTTTTAGCCTATTCATCGTAATTGTTTAAAATCCTGTGGAAATTTACTGCTTCTTTAGGGTATGGGTATCTTTTTTTGCTTATGCCCCTGGCCCAGACCTGGCTAGCAATGCATTGGCATTTAAAACGAGTCTGAGAAATAATACAACTATCATATAATATACCAGATAATTCGCGCCAGGGCAGGCCTTAACTATAACTTAAGCTTAGTTGTCGTTTCAAAATTGGGTAATATAGACAGAGCATATAACTCTAAGGTCAAGTTGCTATTACCCAATTTTGAAACGACATGGTCCCGCTT
>JAFDHR010000130.1 GCA_019308645.1 Deltaproteobacteria bacterium | reverse complement strand
ATAATATAGACAGATCATATAACTATAAGGTCAAGTTGCCCTTCGGCCTCGAGCGACTCGACATGAGCTCGCCGACATGTCTCAGGGCCGAGAGGCTATTACCCAATTTTGAAACGACATGGTCCCGTTTAGCGGGATTAGAAGGGCATAACAAAAAAAGACACCCATGCCCTTCCTTAAATTATTGAGCAGATACAGTAATTTTAATAAATGGAGATCAGCAGCATGAAAAAAGATATTCACCCAACCTTTCAAAAGGCAATTGTTCATTGTGCCTGCGGTAACGAATTTGAAACCTTTTCTACTGTTAAAGAGATTAAGGTGGAGATATGTTCTCAATGTCATCCTCTCTTTACTGGCCAACAAAAAATTGTCGATACTAAAGGGCGTGTTGAAAGATTCAGACGTAAGTACCAGATGATTGGAGAGAATAGCATGAGCAGTAATAAGGAAAAACAAGAGAATAATTGATTATGTTCTCCCAAATTGAAGAGGTAGAAAGACGGCTTACCACTTTGGAGTATGAATTGAGTAGGCAGGAGGTTATTCAACAACAAAGCCTCTACCAGAAATATTTAAAAGAGCATGTGAGTCTCCACCCCATAGTAGATGCCTTCCGCAAGTATAAAGTCGTAAAAGAAAAAATTGAAGATACTAAAAGCCTCCTTGATGATCCTGACAGAGAGCTAAGGGGACTCGCTCGAAAAGAAATAGACAGCTTGAGGGCTACCTTAGCGAAACTGGAACGCGAAATAGGGCTTTTGCTCCTCCCCGAGGACCCAAATGATGAGAAAAATAGTATTCTTGAAATAAGAGCAGGCACTGGAGGAGAAGAGGCAGCCCTATTTGTTGCAGATCTATTTAGGATGTATGGTTATTACATAGAGAGTAAAGGCTGGAAAATAGATATTCTAAGCCAAAGCCCTACAGGTCTGGGTGGTTTTAAGGAACTCATTGCATTAATAGAGGGGCAAAAAGTATATAGCTGTCTTAAATATGAGAGTGGAGTTCATAGGGTCCAGAGGATACCCGAAACAGAGTCAAAAGGCCGAATACATACTTCAGCTGTTACTGTAGCTGTTTTGCCTGAGGCGGAAGAGGTTGATGTATCAATTGACCCAGCTGATCTCAGGATAGATGTGTATAGATCCTCAGGTCCAGGAGGTCAGAGTGTTAATACTACAGATTCAGCTGTGAGAATTACACATATTCCTACTGGATCTGTGGTCTCTTGTCAGGATGAAAAATCCCAGCACAAAAATAAGGCAAAAGCCATGAAGGTCCTCAGGTCCCGATTGCTGGACCTTCAACAGGCAGAACAGCGATCAAAAATATCTGAGGAGCGCAAACATATGGTGGGTTCAGGCGATAGAAGTGAACGGATCAGGACTTATAATTTCCCTCAAGGGAGAGTAACCGACCATAGAATAGGGTTGACGATCTATAGACTTGAGGATATTCTGCATGGTGAACTTGATCTCATTTTGCGTCCACTCCTTGCTCATTTTAAGGCCGAGTCCGAGAAGGGTCAAGCAAAACAACTCCTATGACTCAAAAGAGCTGGGCTATCCAGGGAATCTTGAATGTAGCCACAGAGTTTCTCAGAGATAAAGGGATAGAGAGCCCTCGCCTTTGTGCCGAAGTCCTGTTATCCCACCAACTAAAGAAAAGCAGGGTTGAACTATACCTTGAATTCGATCAGCCATTAAACCCCTTAGAGATTGCTGGTTATCGCTCCCTTATTAGAAGACGCTTAAAAAGAGAACCCCTCCAATATATTATCGGGCATCAGGAATTTTGGTCTCTTGAATTTGTAGTAAGCCCAGCGGTTTTGATTCCAAGACCAGAAACAGAACTTCTCGTTGAAGAGGCACTCAAGCTCGGGGAGAGGAATCTTTTCTCAGATAGTTCCCACCCAAAAATATTAGATTTAGGTACTGGATCTGGAGTAATAGCAATATCTTTGGCAAAAGAAATTCAAAATGCTACCTTATGGGCGAGTGACATCTCTTTTGAAGCCCTGTCTTTGGCCAAAGATAACGCACAACACCATAACCTTAACAGTAGAATAACATTCTGCCAAGGTGATCTCTGGCAGCCATTCTCTAACTCCTCTGTTAACTTTGATATGATCCTATCTAACCCCCCTTATATTCCTTCTGAGGCGTTTAAGGCGCTGCCTCCGGAGGTGCGTTATTATGAGCCTCGAGTTGCCCTTGACGGACATGAAAATGGCATGTACTTTATTAAAAAAATAATTGAAGAAAGTGAAATGTATCTTAAACCTGGTGGATGGCTTCTGATAGAAATGGATCCGAATCAGACAGAAAGAGCATTGGATCATATAGATTTAACCCAGTCTTTTTGTTATAAAGAACGACGTATGGATTACCGAAAAAAATATCGACTGGTAATGGCTCAAAAAGCGGTCGATGTTGTCTCTAAATAGCGGGGAAGAAATTTAATCACTGAGCTTTTTAAATAGGGGAGCATCCTTGCCCGCCCCGATTGTATCGGGACAGGCGGGTCTGGCGGATAAATCTTAAGATATTAGGTTATGGAGACATCTAGCGTAGAAGGTAACAGTAAAAGGTATGGATAAAATTATTGTCGAGGGAGGTATTCCACTTAAAGGAGAGGTAACAATTAGCGGCTCTAAGAATGCCGCTTTACCAATACTGTCAGCCTGTCTCCTGACAGGCGGGTGGCATACATTAGGTAACATCCCCAAATTAAAAGATATCTGGACTATAAAGGAAATCCTTTCTAATCTCGGAGTTGTCTTCGAGGAAAATAGTCAATCTCTCAAGGTAAACACGGATAACCTTAATAGTCATATTGCCCCTTACAAATTAGTAAAGACAATGCGGGCCTCTATACTTGCGTTAGGCCCGCTTTTATCTAGGTTGGGAAAGGCAAAAATTTCCCTTCCTGGTGGTTGTGCCATAGGTGCCCGACCAATAGACTTGCATCTAAAGGGCTTGTCTTTAATGGGAGCCGATATCAATTTGGCACATGGATATGTGGTTGCCAATGCTGATAAACTCCGGGGAGCTGATATATTTTTTGATATATCTACAGTTACTGGAACCGAAAACTTAATGATGGCTGCTGTTAAAGCAGATGGAGTTACCACGTTACATAATGCTGCTAAAGAACCAGAAGTTATTGATCTGGCTAATATGCTAAAGTCGATGGGAGCAAGAATCAATGGAGCAGGCAGTGATACCGTGACCATTACCGGGGTAAAAGAATTACATCCTGTTAAATATACTATTATACCTGACCGGATTGAGGTTGGTACATTTTTAATCGCAGCAGCTATAACAAAAGGAGAAATAAGGATAAAAGGCTGCAATGAAGACCATATAGAAGCCATTATAGAAAAACTTCTTGAAACGGGTACAGAAATAAAAAAAGACGGAGAAGGTCTTATTGCTATAGGCCATGATAAAATTAAAAGTGTAGATATAAAAACCATGCAATTTCCTGGATTTCCTACAGATATGCAAGCCCAATTTATGACACTGATGAGCATTGCCGATGGATGGAGCATAATTAGAGAGACCATATTTGAAAATAGATTCATGCATGTCAGTGAATTAAGGAGGATGGGAGCAGATATCGAGATCAATGGTGGTCAGGCCCTGGTTCGGGGTAAAAGCAATTTATCAGGAGCCCAGGTTATGGCGACTGATTTAAGGGCAAGCGCATCCCTTGTTCTGGCCGGTCTAGTAGCAAAAGGAAGGACAGAGATCTCAAGGGTATATCATCTTGATAGGGGTTATCAAGACCTTGATCTAAAGTTGTCCCTTCTTGGGTCAAAAATTTGGCGTGAAAAGCAATAGTGTTTATTGTGTTCATCAAGTTTGTTGTGTTTATTGTGTCCTTAGTGTGCATAGGGTTTTAAATCTGTGAAATGCATGAAGTGGACTAAAGTGCCTAAGGTAAATACCTACTTAAACTTTTTTTTAAAACGAACCCGACAAACTCAAGAAACACTGCAAACCCAACAAATTACCTATGTTCTCTCGCCCACTTGTTCCTGCACTGTGTGCAACCATTATTGGTATCCTCATTGGTTACAATATCCTTACCAATGTTAGTGTCCCTGTATTTTTATTCCCTTTGATCATTTTACTTTGTCTGGGTATAATCTTTATTATCCCTTTCAAATTTCCCATTGTTTGGTTGATGGCCATCTTTATGCTGATAGGTATCAACACCCAAATCAGCAGACACACCCTGCCAGAATTACCTCAAATAATCCTCAAGAATGAAAGAGTAATTATCGAGGGAACAGTCTATAGGCCGCCAAAGATACAATTCAATACGGCGAGTTTCCCAATCCATGCAGAAAAAATCTTTTTTACTAAAAAAGTCAGGAGAGTAAAAATCAATCTTTTATTAAAGATATATGGATATAGGGGCGATCTAAAGGTAGGCGAACGAATCCGATTCCCTGCTAAACTAAAAAAATTCGAAAACTTTAATAACCCAGGCAATTTTGATTACCGGTTTTATATGAAAAGCCAAAGGCTTTCCTTGGTAGCCGTAGTTACTGATGGACGATATGTTGTTCCAATGGGAGAGGGAAACCTTGGTTTTGCAGGAAGTATATTGGAGAAGGTCAGAGGCCCTTTGAGACAATTTTTTCATGAAAGGCTCTCTAAGACAACAGGCCCTATTTGTACTGCCCTTATTCTTGGAGAAAGGCAAGGTCTTACGTCTAAACTAAGGGAGCCATTTAATAGATCAGGCGTAAGTCATATAATGGCTGTTTCAGGTCTCCATCTTGGTTTGGTAGCCTGGCTCTTCTTTGTTTCTATAAGATGGCTATTATCTCTCTCCTATCGTGTAACTCTTATGACAGACATAAGAAAACTTGCAGCAATTATAACCACTGTGCCAGTGATTGCCTACGCCTTACTCACTGGACTCCACATTTCTACCCAGAGAGCTATGGTAATGGTTCTGGTATTCTTATGGTCCTTTATTATAGGCAGGGAAAAGGATGTTTGGTCCAGTCTTTCCCTGGCAGCCCTTATAATACTTACCCTTAATGGGAATGCCCTCTTTACCATTTCCTTTCAGCTATCCTTTGTGGCTGTGGCTGGCATTCTATGGCTGGCGCCTTTAATCTTTTCTCGAATAGCAAAATTTACAAAGGACAAGGAGTTTTTTAATAAAGGCCAGACACTACATTCAATTCTTACGTATACCCTGGGTCTGATTGGTGTGACAACTGCTGCTACGATTATGACAATACCCTTGATCGCCCACCATTTCCATCGCTTTTCTATGGTAGCCCTTCCCGCTAACCTGACAGTAGTCCCTATTATAGCGCTGTGGGTCATCCCCCTTGGATTACTATCTTCCATTACCTTGCTCCTTTCTTCTACTCTGGCGGGGGTTTTCCTTTCCTTAGGTGAATTTGGTCTCAATCTGGCAATCTCTATAGTTCAATTCTGGTCAAATATTCCCTGGAGCTCAATCTGGGTGATTCGACCTAATTGGTTGGAGATTGTCTTATTATACGGTGTGTTTTTCCTTAGCCTTAATTTCACACGCTCAAGACTCTACCGAATATTTTTACTACTCTTTTTAATCGTATTTTTTATAGATATTGGGTGGTGGGTCTACAAAACACCTTGTAATAGCAATCTAAGAGTAACAATTCTGGATGCCGGAAGAGGAGATGTATCTCTCATACAGTTCCCAGGCAAAGAGAAAATGCTAATCACAAATAATGCATTTGGTCAAAACGGCTTTAATCTGGGCAGGATAGTAGTGGCTCCCTATCTCTGGCATGAAAAAATCCAGCGAATTGACCACCTTTATCTAAGCAGGCCTCAGGTACACCCCACAGAGAACCTTCAATTTATAATCAACAATTTTCATCCTAAAGAGGTATTTTTTAGCCTATCCGCAGAAAGAGTAATTAAAGGGGTTAAAATTAAAACAGGCAATGCAGAAGAGATTATGTTGGATTATCAAGGTTGGTCTTTACACTTCTATGAGCGACAAGTGCGGATTGAAAACAAAAATAAGAAGGTGGGAAAGCAATGGCCAAAATTTTTCATAATAACCAAAGAAACAAAGAAACAGCATTCCTCTTTTCCCACTCTCAACATACGTCAGACTGGTGCACTCACAATAACGATAGACCCAAAAGGGAATCTCACAATGAAGAGTTTTCTAAAAAAGAACCTGAATGTGGATAAGGTTATAACTGGAAATTGTAACTCAGCTTCTTAGAGAGCTGCCAGGAAGTTTAATTGTTCCAAAATTAGAACATTAAAAAAATATAAGTTGCAAAATAGGTACATTATGTTAATTATATATTCGGGTAATTTTTTTCTAACCGAATAATTGTAATTGCTCAAAATCCTGTGGAAATTTATTGCTTCTTTAGGGCATGGGTATCTTTTTTTGCTTATGCCCTTAAATATAACTTAAGATTAGTTGTCGTTTCAAAATTGGGTAATATAGACGGATCATATGATTCTAA
>JAFDHR010000129.1 GCA_019308645.1 Deltaproteobacteria bacterium | reverse complement strand
GCAGCCTTTAAAGCGAGGTGCCTTTTACCTTGCTATTGAATCAGGCGCTCCCATTGTTCCAGTAGCTATCAAAGGCACCTACAAGATTATGCCAAAGGGGAGCTTCAAGATAAAAAAAGGATCAATAACAATTCAACTTGGCACTCCTATTGAAACACTCCATTACAAAAGACAAGATATGCCTGATCTTATAGAAAGGGTTACAGGTTCTTTGAGATCAATGTTAGAAGAGGAGAATTGACCTCCTCCTATTTATCTAATAAATCCATCATCATCCTGGCATTGGTAATAGCCTGGGCTTTTTTATGATTATTAAAGAATATAAACACCTTCTCTGTTTGTTCTGCTAATGTATTAATTTTAGGAAGCCAACCTTTAAGTTCGTCTTCACTATACAGATAATCGTATCTTTCTTTCGAATCCCCTGTATACCATTTTGAGCGATTGCGACCATGAAACCGGATATAACCTATATCAGAAGTTGCCACCACAACCGGGGGAAGAAGACCTCTTAGAGGAGGTTCATCCACACAAACAAAACCAGCGTTCAACTCCTTTAAGGTAGTATAAACCGAATCTTTTAACCATTCCCTTTGCCTGAACTCAACACATACTGGCATTGGGTTAAACCCCTTGATAAGTGATTGCAGATAGACCCGTGAACTGGGAGTATAATGAAAACTCTGAGGGAATTGCAAGAGTATGGCACCGAGTGTATTACTTTGCGAAAAGGGTGCTATGGGATCCTTAAACTGAGGTAATATGTCGGGTATCGATTGATCTGTAATTTCATGGGTAAGTCCTTTAAAGGCCTTGATGACAAATTCAACTTTATGGCCTGATTTTTCTAACATCTGCCTGCATTGAGAGAGTGTTGGTATTCTGTAATAAGAAAAATTTAGCTCAACTGTAGTAAATTCCTGGCAGTAGAAGGACAAAAAATCAGATTGAGGGAGATGAATTGGATAAAAATTATCTTTCCACTCATTATAAGAAAAGCCAGATGTGCCAATCAAAATCTTTGCCATTTTTCAAATAGTGGAAATGTAAATTTCGATGGTGCCAGTAGATCGTTGTTAGTTAAGGATCACTTATACGATTGTGCCTTTGATAAGATAGTTCTAATATCGTGAGGTATATCAATTGCCTTGAATTTCAAAGGGTCGGAAACATCTAAACAAATCCTTTTTTCAAATCCTTTTACCATAAGGGCCCTGTCCGAGAGACGGGAGATATCATGCCGTAACAACACTACCTTATCTGAAATATCATCAATATATGTGACAATTTCAATCCATTCATTGTCTCTCCCTGGCAAATGATATCTACACCCAGTCTCTAAAAGACCAAAGATAATTCCCCTTTCCTTCCATAGGCTCCCTAAAGCAAGATTGAGAGATTGAAAGAACACATGGCTACTTGCATCGATCCACTTATAGTAGTGGGGATAAAAGACAATTCCAAGGGAGTCAAGATCTCCCCATACTATCTGTCTCTTCACTGTAGTCTTTTTCATAAGGGTAACATTCAATCAAAGATGGCTTCAACGAATTCTCTTGGATTAAATATCTCAAAATCCTCAAGCTCTTCGCCAGTACATATAAATGAGATAGGAATGCGGAGCTTCTGAGAAATACCAATGACAGCACCACCTTTGGCTGTTCCATCCAATTTAGTCAGGATAATATCTGTCACTCCGAGTAACTCTGCAAATACCTGGGCCTGGGCAATTGCATTTTGGCCGGTAGTAGCGTCAATGATGAGGGTCACTTGTTGGGGAGATCCAGAAATCTGCTGACTCGCAACTTTTTGAATTTTTTTCAGCTCTTCCATTAAGTTTGATTTAGTGTGAAGCCTGCCAGCAGTATCAATAAAAACCCTATCTATTTTCCTGGACTTAGCAGCAGAAAGGGCATCGAAAACAACTGCTGCTGGATCTGCCCCTCTTTTTTGATTGATTACCTCTGCACCTATACGCTCTCCCCAAATCTGTAGTTGCTCTATGGCAGCAGCCCTGAAGGTATCTGCCGCCACCAGCATTATCTTTTGTCCCCGAGCTTGAAAATTATGAGCCATTTTAGCAATAGTCGTTGTCTTTCCCACTCCGTTAACACCTACAAACATGACTACATGTAAAATGTTAGAGGGTGTATCTTGTCTATTAAAGGCAGGAAGGTCCTGGCCTGCCTCTAACAAAAAAACCATTTTTTCTTTTAAAATGGCTTTTAACTGTTCTGGTTTGCTTAGAGATTTCTCTTCTACCCTCTGGGTTAGTCCCTCAATTAACTGCTGAGTTACCTCTACACCAATGTCAGAGGTAAAAAGAATCTCCTCGAGACTTTCTAACAGGGGTGAGTCAATTACATTTTTGCCAGTTACTAATGCGTTGAGCCTGCCTGTTAATTTCCTTCTCGTGTTAGATAGTTTATTCCAGAGTCTTCCAGCAGGGGCACTACCGTGAGCAAGGTCCGGTTTATCCAATAAGGTATTTGCCTCCTTTCATTAGTAAGTGAGCTAAAGTGCCTAAAATTATAAGTGCCTAAATTTTAAGAGAAAGAAAATCTGTATAGCGAATTCTTTAGTATCTATTATATCTTTTTAACTTTAAGTACTTTAGGCACTTTAGATCACTTTCGGCACTCTCTACTGATAATCTTCCAGATCTACAGAAACAATTTTAGAAGTGCTGCTTTTATCCATGGTCACACCATACAACCGAGCAGCCACTTCCATTGTATTCCGATTATGGGTAGCCATTATTACTTGGGATGATTTTTCAATTTCCCTCAAAAGAGCATTAAATCGATCTGTATTGGCCTCATCCAGGGGGGCATCCACCTCATCCATTATAATAAACGGACTTGGTTTAATAAGATAGATAGCAAATAGTAAGGCCATCGCTGCGAGGGCCTTTTCGCCACCTGACAAAAGTCCCATATGAACCAGTCTCTTTCCTGGAGGCTGTACTTCAACTAATACACCACTTTCTAATGGAAGACTTTCATCAACTAACCTCAGCCTTGCATTGCCACCATTAAACAGGATTGGAAAAACCTTCTTCAATTTCTCATCAACCTTGCCAAATGTAGCAAGAAACTTCTCCTTAGAAATCCTGTTAATTTTTCTAATAGCCTTAGAAAGAGATTCAATCGAGGAAAGGAGGTCTTGTTGCTGTGCCGTTATAAATTTATATCTCTCTTCCAGTTTCTCATATTCATTAATAGCCAGAAGATTTACCTCTCCAATTCTCTCTTTAATACGTAAACAATCTCTGAGCTTTAGTTCATATTGAGCCTCTGAAAAATCTTCCTCCAAATATTTTTTGTAATCCCTTTGGAGGTTAATTCCTGTCTCTTCCCCAACCTGAGATAAAATATTCCTACACGTAAAATCTATCTCTGCCTCTTTTATTCGGGCCTCATTAACTTCTTCCCTTATCTTGCCCACCCTTTCCCTTGAAAGAACAGTCTTTTGCTCTTCTTCTCTTAATTCTCCCTTCAAAATCTCAAATCTATTTTCAGAATCATTGACCTCTTTTTCAAGGTCCTCCTGTCTTTGATAAATGACGGCCAATCCTTCTTTTAATCCCTCCTCTGTAATCAAAGAACTTTTGTATTGATCATTATTTGATTGTATCTCTTCTTCTATCCTGCCAATTCTTGCCTCTATGTCACTTATAAATTGATCAATCCTCTCTTTTTCCCGCGCGAGACCTCTCTCTTCCTCTTTATATTGGTTATACCTGAGAAGCAACTGCGAGAGATTTTCTTTCGAATCATCAAGGGTATTTTCCAACTCTTCAACATGAACGTCCTTCTCTGTAACTATACGCTGAGCCCTTTCCTTCTCCTTAAAGCATGTTGATAGTTTTTCTTCAATATTAGCGAGATGAGACCTTTTTTCATCTCTGTCCTTGCGTAAAGATACTAATTGGCTTACTATATACTGAGATTGCTTTATCAGTTGTTCTGACTCATTTTCAAGGAGGAATATGTCTTTGTCCATTTTTTCAATCTGTTGGGCATAAGATGCTTTATCTCTTTCTAATCGACCAATGAGACTATGTATACCCTCCACTTGTAGATTCAATTGATCAAGATCTGATTGCAATACAGAAATTAGTTTTTCCTTATTCTTTATCTTAAGTAATAATTCTTTCTCCTTTCGCCTTCTCCCAAGCAAGCCTAAAGAATCTTTTCCCAATCTCCCGCCAATTATGACACCCCTATTATCCACGAGATCACCTTCTGGAGTAACCAGGGTCTGTTTACCTTTTCCATTGTTCCAGACCAATAGAGCCTGAGAGAGGTTATCGACCAGTGCTGAATTACCCAAGAAGGATTCTACCAACGGCCTAATTTTTTGTGCCACAGAAATATGATTTCTTAAAAGCTTAAAACCATTAAGCTTAACACCCACATTATCAAGAGTCTTTTCTTCTTTAAACTCCCCGATAGGGAGAAAATAACTTCTGCCCATATCTTTTGATCTTAAATATTCAACGGCCTCCCTGCCATCCTCCTGCCGAGCAACAATGACATATTGTAATCTTTCTGCTAAAACTGCCTCAACCGCTAACTCGAATTCTGGTTCAACTTGAATA
This sequence comes from Deltaproteobacteria bacterium, assembly GCA_019308645.1. Next base: position 1,968 of record JAFDHR010000129.1, on the reverse strand, counting down.
AAATCTGCCACTACACCTAAAATATTGCCTTCTTTGATGCTCTTTTGCCCATAAGAATTCATAATTGTCTGAACGCCTGATTTATACCCCTCATAGTTTTCAATGAGACCTATAATGGTCTTTAATTGGGAACGAAAGAGATTTAGTTCTAACTCGGTTGCTGAGCATTTAGATTCTTTCTCTCTTCTCACCTCTTCAAGTCTTGTTAGCTTTATTCTTTGTGCTTGTATATTTTTATCGATTGAGCTTACCTGAATTACTGCCTTCTCCCTTCTTTCCCTTTTTTCGTCTAACAGAAAAGATGGCTTTTCAAGATTTTTTGCTATCTCTCTGGAATTCTCCTTAAGCCCATTCTTTCTGATCTCTAACTGGCTAATCATCTCTATGAGATTGTTTTTTTCACCTCTCAGGCTCGCCTCATTAGTGGTTAGCTCGATTAAATATGATTTTTCCTTTTTCAACTCATCTTTCAATCTGCTCAATGTTTGTCTTTCATCGTTAAAAGCAGAATCATGCTGAAATTGAAGGGTTGAGATTTCCTGGATCGATTTTTGCCGTTCCTCAATCGTGGAGTTAATTTTTTCAACTTCAGATTGAAATCCCATTAACTTTTCACTGATTTCCTTTTTCTCTTCATTCAACCTAACAGAAGTAAGGTTAAATCTTTCCTGGTCAGCCGACAAATGTCTGAGTGTATCCTCATTATTTCTGCGCTCTTCCCTGAGAGAAAAACCTGATTCCCTCAGAACAGATAAGGACTTCTCCTTTTCTATTATCTCCAAATTCTTAGTTTCAATAACCTTCTCAGATTCAGAAAAAAGTGCATCTAATCCTTTTTCCTTATCTATCAAGTCATCAATAATTTTTGCTCTCTTTGCCTTCTCTGTCTGCAATTCACTATATTTATTGGCGTGCAAAACGAGCTTTAAGCGATGAATGTCAGCATTTATCTCTTTGAATCTTCTGGCCTTCCTCGCTTGTCTCTTGAGAGAATTCATCTCTCTTTTAATTTCAGAGAGAAGGTCTTCTACCCTACTAAGGTTTTCTTTTGTTAATGATATCTTTCGTAAAGATTCTTCTCTCCTAACCTTGTACTTAGTAATGCCGGATGCCTCCTCCAAAAGAAATCTCGTTTCTTCTGGTTTTTGCTCTATGATTAAACCTATCTCTCCTTGGGCAATAATAGCATATGATCGATTACCCAATCCGGTGCCCATGAGTAAATCGTGGATATCCTTTAATCTGCATGTTGAATTATTGATTAGATACTCGCTTTCACCAGACCTATAAAGCCGTCTACAAATGGATATCTCGCTGGTATCATGGAATTCCTCAGCATCGTCAAATGTCAGGGCTACCTCTGCCATACTCAAGGCCTTTAAAGGACCTGTCCCTGAAAAGATCAAATCTTCCATCTGGCGACCACGGAGCTGCTTGGGGCTTTGTTCACCCATAACCCACCGTATGGCATCAACTATATTGCTCTTACCGCAACCATTAGGGCCGACAAATGCACTGATTCCAGGAGAAATCTGAATGTCTAATTTATCCATAAATGACTTAAAGCCCTGAATAGAAAGCTTCTTTATTTTAATAGTTATTTATCTCCTTAACCACTTAAGATATAATTGTTAGCAGGTATTAGAAGAAATGTAAAGATAAAAATACTACATAATGTATATTTATTGTTTACTGGTTCAATATATTGTGTATAATTATAACAGGTGAAAAGATCTTGACATAATCTTGTTTAACTATTTAATATAACAGAAATTATTTCTATCAGTGATAAGACCAAAGGGGAATATCACGAGCTTCTCAATGCGTTTGAAAACTACAGCAAGCCAAATTGCCATTTACCTCATATTCCTGATTGCTTTTCCATACTTATGTACACCTCCGGTTCAAGGAAAGGAGCAAGACACATTCTCTATCTCTTTAGTTCAGCAGGCCAAGGTCAAAAAGATG
>JAFDHR010000128.1 GCA_019308645.1 Deltaproteobacteria bacterium | reverse complement strand
GGGAGAGGTCTCTATCGCCTCCCTTTTTCTGGCAGGCATTATTCCAGGGGTATTGTTAGGGCTCTCCCAAATGGGTGTGGTTGCCTATTACGCTCGTAAAAGAAATTATCCTAAAGGATCTCTGATATCAGTCAGGGAGGCCTTAAAGGCGACTTTTGATGCAGCACTGGTTCTGATGATGCCCCTCATCATCCTGGGAGGGATCTTAACTGGAATATTCACCCCTACCGAAAGTGCTTGTGTCGCCGTGTTCTATGCCCTTATCATTAGCCTGTTTGTGTACCGTGATATTAGGCCTATCCATCTGCCAAAAATCATAATAAATACCGCTGTAACAAGCTCGCTGGTTATGCTGGTCATCGGAACCGCGAGTATTTTTTCATGGCTCCTGGCCAGCAAAGAGATTCCACAATATATAACTGAGGTGGTCATTAATATAACCCACAACCGCATCGCCATTCTACTACTTGTAAATATCGTCTTGCTCATGGTGGGAACATTCATGGAAACCACAGCTTCCCTGATCATTCTGACCCCGGTCTTACTTCCTCTAATGAACAAAATAGGAGTAGATCCCCTCCATTTTGGCGTTATAATTGTGCTTAATTTGGTGATTGGCCTCACCACCCCCCCTGTTGGAGTATGCCTTTTCATTGCGTGTGCTATCGGAGAGATAAAACTCGAACAAATCACCAAGGCCATACTCCCTTTCCTCTTGGCCTCCATCATTGTGCTCCTTATTGTAACCTATTGGGAATCCTTGATTATGGTTATTCCCAAACTATTCGGCTATAAACCACTTCTCCTTTCAGGTTAAGAGACAGCTTAACTCTTTTAGCCTATGCTCATTAACCGTCTACATAGGCCAAGATTGTAAAATTTATCTGAGGCGGGTTTATGCTAAGCCTGCCCTGGCACGACTTCATAGTTACAAAATACTATTTCCATAATACCTTAGAATTGGTATTTATATAACTAAATCCTTGCATGCCAACTCGTCTGGCGCGAAAATACAGGAACAGTACCATGCCTTGAAAAGATTACGGTATCTGTAGAAATAAACCTACTCTTTCAAAGCCAAGTCTGGGCCAGGATTTTTAAGACGCTCAATGAAAAATGATGAGTAGACTGCGCAACTCGAAACGGTCCCGACAAAAGTTTTTCGGGATGTACAAATAGCCGAAAACCGATTGCAGGCAGACCATTCTGGCATTGTAACACTGCCCCGGCCTTACTAAGAGAGACTGATTTCTCCATTTTTTTCCTATGAAGTATTACAGCGTCAGCTTTTTCCTTCAAGTCGCAGGGCGGATCGCAACCATTTTACGTAACCCAATGTAATATAAATTGACCTTTGCCTCAGGAGGGATTATGCTCTTCAGGTTTTGTCAGTTTGAGTTAGAGCTTCGCCAGGAGGTACTTATAATGCGATCAGACATACTAAAGAAAGGTATTGAAACCCTTCCGCACCGAGCATTATTAATGTCTTCAGGTCTAAAAAAGGAGGATTTTGACCTGAATAAACCCTTTATTGGTATTGCAAACAGCTACAACGATATTATTCCCGGTCATATCCACCTGAATGAACTAACCCAGGAGGTAAAACGAGGCATCAGAGATTCCGGAGGAGTCCCATTGGAATGGGGAGTTCCCGGTGTTTGCGATGGCGTTGCTATGTTTGTGGAGATGAGACTCAGCCTTCCAAGCAGAGAGAATATTGCTGATAACGTTGAAATTATGACCTTATCGCATTCCTTAGATGGCTGGGTTGGCGTAACAGACTGCGATAAGATTACTCCAGGGATGTTAATGGCAGCAGGAAGGCTAAACATTCCAGCAATTATACTTACAGGCGGCCCGATGAAGGCAAATGTCATAGATGGAAAGAAACACCATCCCATAGAAGGGTTTGGTATTGTTGGCCAGGTCAAAAGTGGTAAGATGACAATTGAGGAGGCTGAAAAACTGCTTTCTGATATGGTCTGCGGAGTAGGGTCCTGCGTTGGTCTTTATACGGCAAATACCATGGCGGTTGTTACTGAGGTGTTGGGCATGTCAGTGACCAAATGTGCAACAACTCTGGCAATAGATCCGCTTAAGAGAAAACAGGCGTACGAATCTGGCAAAAGAATTGTGGCGTTGGTTAAAGAGGATATTAAGCCCAGGGACATAATGACAAAAGATGCCTTTGAAAACGCTATAAGGATAGATATGGCGATGGGTGGCTCCACTAATACAGTTTTACATATCCCGGCAATCGCCAGAGAAACTGGCATTGATATTGATGTAGATTTTTTTGATGAAATATCACGAGAAACGCCGAATTTATGCTCCATAATCCCTGCAGGAAACCATGAAATGGCAGACATTGACAATGCAGGTGGCATCCCCGCAGTCCTTAACCGCTTGAAGGATATGATAAAAGATTATCCAACGGTAAATAAAAAATCAATAAAGCAGATAGCAGAGGAGGGGAAGGTATTGGATGAGGACGTTATTAGGTCCCCAGATAATCCATACCATTCTGAAGGTGGCATCGCAGTATTAAAAGGAAATATTGCAAGTAGCGGGATAATAAAGCAAACTGCTCTTGAAAAAGAAATGACGGTTCATTCAGGGCCTGCAAAGGTTTTTTATACAGAAAAAGAGTTGCTCGATGCAATTGAAGCGAAGAAAATCGCCGAAGGAGATGTTCTTGTGCTGCCTTTCCAGGGACCGGCAGGAGCGCCAGGAATGCCTGAGATGTTAACACCGACTGATGCAATAAAAGGTGCTGGATATAAAAAAGTAGCGTTACTCACCGATGGCAGGTTCTCAGGCGCAACCACAGGGCCATGCATTGGGCATATTGAAATGGAGGCATATAATGGCGGAGCAATCGGGGCAATACAAGATGGAGATATTATAGAGATAGATATTCCAAACAGAAAGTTAGCTGTACAATTAAGCGATAAGGAGATTGAAGAGAGATTGAAGAATGTTAAAGCACCGGAAAGAAAGCTTACCCCTTTATTAGAGTCTTACAGAAAGAAATTTTTAGACATTAATTGTTACGGCAAGTAAACATCCCACATCTTTTCAAGAATTTCTATTTTTTCATTCGATCTCTCAATACCCATAGAGGACAAAATTTACAAATCGAGAGATCTCATATTTGGTGATAGTCTTGGACAGAGAATATTAGAATGAGAGCGAGGCCCGAACTCATCTACATAGCCAGATACTTTTGGTAAATGAGCTCATTATCAGCCCCAATTGGTCGGCAGACCCACTTTACTCTTCCTGGAGTTCGTGACATAGCCTTAAGGGAGGAATTCTGCATAAGAACATCTTCGATTTCCATCACAAATTGTCTGTTTTCTTGTTTTTTAGATAGTACCTACCACTCTCTGTCATTCCAACAATATTGCTAACGATCAAATACTCGACCGCTTTAGGTCTGTAATCCCTCATCCCAAATCGAAATACGCCTATTTTTGCATATAGAAGCTCTATAGCAGAAGAGGGATCAAAAGCCCTTTGTTGTTCAAGATCTTTGATAACATGGATGTATGCTTGCTTTATCCTCCAGGCGTGAACTTTTCTGGTTAGAGCAAAAACTATTACCAACAAGCAAATAAGAAGAATGATTTGGCTGGTTTCAGACATGTTGACATTACCTTTAATTTCATTTTACCTGCCACAATTGGACCCTTATGTGTAGTTTTTAAATAATACTCTGTTTCTGATATCCCTTTGGCCTTTTAATATCATGCTATTTTTTAGCTCTAAGTTACTTTTTGCCTGCAACCGAACTACAGCACACTAGATTACGCAAAGGTATCTCTCTGATAGCTAATATTTTAAGGAGGTAATTGAGACGATGGAGAGACTCTTTTATTGGAGCAATTGTCCGAAGGGGATAAGGATTAAGCCTTTAATTTCCTTTGCTCTTCTAACTTCTTCAACTCTTTTCGCATAATTTTTCCAGTAGCGGTCATGGGAAGCTCGCTGACAAACTCGATCTCTCGTGGGTATTCGTGAGCGGCCAATCGAACTTTCACAAACTTCTTGATATCCTCTTCGATATTCGGACCTGGGGCTACTTCTGGCTTGAGCACAACAAATGCCTTTACGACTTCTGTGCGAACCTTATCCGGGCGCCCTACAACGGCAACCATGCTTATTGAAGGATGCTTCATCAAACAGTCCTCTATCTCGGCTGGCCCTATGCGATAGCCCGCGCTAGTGATTACATCGTCCTTTCTCCCTACAAACCAGAAATATCCATTCTCATCTTTTTTTGCCAGATCACCTGTAAGCAGCCAGTTTTTCACATATTTTTCCCTGGTTGCTTCGGGGTTTCTCCAATATTCCAAGAACATGACAGGATCAGGGCTTTGAATACCAACCTCTCCCACGGTCCCCCGTGGTACGGGCTCTCCTGACTTGTCTACCACCTCCACTTTGTGACCTGGAACTGCCCTTCCCATTGAGCCTGGTATGTTTTGCATGACATCTGAACAGTTCCCTACCACTAAATTACATTCGGTCTGCCCATAAAATTCATTTATGGTCAACTTCATTACGTCCCTCCCCCACTCCAAGAGTTCTTCACCCAGGGTCTCTCCACCACTCCCAATGCTTCGCATATGGAAGTCATGTCGACTGGCAGGATTTTTGACCTGCCGCATCATTTTGAGCGCCGTTGGTGGCATAAAGGCATTCCGAATCCCATACTTGGCCAGGAGATAGAATGCTTCCTCAGGGTCAAATTTTTTAGCACGGTGGGCAACTACCGGAATACCATGGTGCCAACTGGGAAAAAGCACATCGATAAGTCCTCCTATCCATGCCCAGTCAGCCGGTGTCCAGAAAAGATCGTCTTCTTTGGGGAAAAAATTGTGGGGAAACTCCACACCAGGGATATGCCCAAGGAGGGCACGATGGGCATGAAGCGCCCCTTTTGGGGGGCCGGTAGTACCGGAGGTATAAATGATCAGGGCAGGATCATCGGCTCTGGTTTTTATAGGATTAAACTCTTTTGAGCCTTTTTCAATAAGGTCCCAAAAATTCAATACCCTTTCTTGCTTTTCACCCCCTGTCACGATGACTACCTTGAGGTGGGGGAGTTTATCCCATATTTCCAGAATCTTATGGAGGTTTCCCTCATCAGTAATAATTCCCTTTGCTTCACTATTTGATAATCGATATTCTAATGCATCGGTCCCAAAAAGGGTAAAAAGTGGGATCGCAATTCCCCCTATTTTGTATATGGCAATGTGGGAAATTGCAGTCTCAGGGGATTGTGGTAAGAGGATGCCCACACGGTCTCCTCGTTCTATTCCTTGTGCCTGTAAGCCATTAGCGAATCTATTCGAGAGTCTTCTCAACTCCCAGAAGGTATATTGTTGTACGTGCCCCTTCTCATCCTGATAAATCAAAGCCAGTCGGTATCGTTGATGTGCCCATTTATCACATATGTCCACGCCAATATTATAAAATTCCGGAATTTCCCAATGGAAAGCGTTATATACCTCATCATATGTTTTACCAGCTTTCAGCATGTCAGTCTCTCCTTCCTAAAACCTTATTTCACAATTAACGAGGGAAGCCACAAAATTGTTTGCGGAAATATTACGACAATGATAAGTCCCACCTCCATGAGTATCCAGAATGGTATAGCTCCCCAATAGATATCTTCTATTGATACTTCTGGGGGTGCTACTCCTTTAAGATAGAACAAGGCATAACCAAAAGGTGGCGTTAAAAATGAGTCCTGCAACATAACGGCAACTGCAACGACAAACCAGAGCTTATCGAATCCTAAACTCTCCGCAATAGGGATGAAAATCGGAAAGGTGATCATTACAATCCCAATCCAGTCTATAAACATCCCCAGAATAAAGCATATGATCATCATGATGATAAAGATGCTCCACCTACCAAGCCCGAGACCGAGGATGTAATCCTCCACCACATCTCCACCCCCAATGCCCAGAAAAACTGCGGTAAAACAGCTGGCACCTACAAGGATAATAATCACCATGGACGTGGTCCTGGCGGACTGGATCACCGCAGAATAAAGACCACGCAACGTGAACCTGCGATAGGACAGAGTCAATATGAAGGCGAGGAAGGCACCTACACCCGAAGCCTCAGTAGGTGTAGCTATCCCTGCAAAGATGGAACCCAATACGCCTAAGATGAGGATCATCGGGGGGACCAGTGATTTTAGGGTCATTATGGTTAGTTGTTTCCCAGAAACTGCTGCCCTTTCTTCTGGCCTGAGAGCAGGAGCAATATTGGGGTTGACATAACATCTGATCAAAATATAGATGATATAAAGGCCCGAGAGGATCAAACCAGGGATAATTGCCCCCGCAAAAAGCTTTCCAACGGATAAGACTGCCTGATTGCCCATGACGATCAGCATAATGCTCGGTGGAATAAGGATACCAAGGGATCCGCCTGCACAGATACATCCGGCACTGAGTCTTTTATCATATCCATATTTTAACATCACGGGCAAACCCAAGAGACCCATAGTGACAACCGATGCCCCAATGATTCCTGTACAGGCACCAAAAAGGGTCGAAACAACCACAACGGCTATAGCAATACCTCCCCTT
>JAFDHR010000564.1 GCA_019308645.1 Deltaproteobacteria bacterium | reverse complement strand
CGAGGCCACTTATTGGCAGGTATGGCTATCGGCATCACCTTCACACTTGGCACAAAGAAACCAAAATGGGGCTTTGTAGCAGGGTGTGCAGTTGGTTTAGCAAAAGAAGCAAGGGATAGCATGGGATATGGAACAGTTGAATTTCAAGATTTTGCTTATACTTGTGCGGGTGCTGGCATCAGCAGCTATCTGGTTGGTAGGTTACTGAAATGATTGGCCAAGAGAGAGATCCAAATGAATCTATGTTTGAAAGGCAATTCAGAGAACAAAGGGCGAGAAAAATAAATGAAAGGCCTGGTTATATAACAGAGATACTTAGTAGTATTGACATCATCAACCGAAAACTGGATGTGATAATTGAACAAAAAGATCAAAACAAACAAGATTGACATCGTATTCAGTCGGGTAATCAGGTACTCATGGGAGTGGAAATGTGCAAGATGCGGTAAACAACATATGCCAGGAGATCGGGGCCTTCATGCAAGCCATTTATGGAGTAGGGGCCTTCATGCAAGCCATTTATGGAGTAGGCGGCATAGGTCTACTCGCTGGTGTCCTTCTAACGTTGTGGCTCACTGCTACTCTTGTCATATGTATCTGGGTGGGCATCCTGTGGAGTTCGGAGAGTGGATACAGGGCTTTCTTGGCGACGAAACGGATAATATCAGGCATAGGGCGCACTCAACGGTAAAATGGCGTCCTGATGAGCTAGAAGAGCTGTATGAGGGCTTAAAAGAATGGTTAAAAGAATTGGAAAAGGAGTGGGAAAACAAGATATGGTAAATCTAAGACTGCAATTTATAAATATATGGGGCGATGTAGACCAGGAGTTTGTACCTGCAGGTCAAGTCGCACACAAAACCAGTGGTGATTACTCGCATGTCATGTGGGCAAGCCCAGGAGGTGGCGTAATGGACTCAGCAAGGGCCGAACAGATAGCAATAAAGAACAGGTGCAGGACATTAATAAAAGACTTGGGTGTAACTGAGAACTCAAAGAAAAAAAGGTGGCCAAACAAATGAAAGAATTCTATTGTGGATCATGCAATAAGACTAAAAAAATAGAGCTAAAAGTAGTCAGAAAGGCAGGCAGGCCGGTATGCAGAACATGCTTTGATGGAATAAATGAAAGAATAAGCAAGGAACGATTGACAGGAACGCACTAATAATTATAATAACTACAGGGGAGACACATCCCTCCCTGACTTCTCACTTCTCATCAAGGTGGGTTTGACCTGAATATCCTCCCCCCTTGGTATTCGGGTCTTTTTTTGCCCGGTCAAATAATTAAACTGTTAGGATTTACGCCTGTCAGGTTTAGAGGGAGGGAGGGCATCCCCAGGAAATAATCCCATCCATGGAATATTAGTATTCGGGTCTTTTTTTGCCCGGTCAAATAATTAAACTGTTAGGATTTACGCCTGTCAGGTTTAGAGGGAGGGAGGGCATCCCCAGGAAATAATCCCATCCATGGAATATTAGCCGTTACTGATAGTCAAGCCAGTAACAGCTTATTGTAAAGGTAATTAGTGAGCCATAAAGAAAATATCTTTACCGATTGATGGCAAATTCCAGCACATACCGCAATCGTCACATTTTCCCGGGCATTCTATAGCGTCCTCAGGTATCCTGGTTTCAGTGCCATCCTGTACCCATGCACGACCACCATTTTCACCAAAAACAGGCATGCCAGGCCACTGCGACATGATAACTGTCATATTCTCGGGTAAATCGGCGTAGTTAAGGTGATGCATTTTAGTAAATGCCAGGAATTTAGTTTCAGGGCATAATATAGCGGCCTTTACCCATGATTCGATGTGATCCTGATCTAAAAAGTCACCAGCAACGTGTATCCTGAAAAACCTTGGTTTCTTTTTAAGGCAAAACTCTATGATTGGCTCAATAGCATCAAAGCAGTCAGACCTAAATGCTTTGCTGTTTATTTTCCATGCTTTTCTAACATTAGGATACTGTTTCCAGGCCTTCAATGCATAGCAATCAGACCTACAGGATTCACAGTTCCCGCAATCCTTGACAGGTATCAAAGATATATTTGGTATCTTTCCGAGCTTACTATTTGAGTTTGAAATCTTAATTTCCATGGTGGTTCCCCTTTTCAGTATGGATATAAGAATATCCAGAATTGTAGTATAGGTCCGCCAGTCTGCACCCGGTTAAATATTCGTTAGCGGCATTAATATCGGCAAATTGCTTTGTTAATACTGATGGTGGACCGCTATATCTATTATTTCTTTCGATGGTTGTCACTTTAAACATGGTAGTACCCCTTTAAATTAAATGATAAAAATTCGGCTTGTCAGGTTTACCCCACCCACCCCATCCACAATAAAATAATGGTAATAGGGGAGTGCCGAAGTAGGGGAGTGCGCCAGGATAATGACAGGTGTCAAAATAATGGCTTATAAAACAATCCCCTACATGCATAAGTATAGCTTATCCATAGAATTAATCTATAGCTATCATAAAAAAGATTGATTATATTTTTCTATATAATTGCCGTTATAATAAACACCTGGACACTTTCGTCCAA
>JAFDHR010000127.1 GCA_019308645.1 Deltaproteobacteria bacterium | reverse complement strand
TCAGATTCAGCCAGATATGCTTCATAGATTCATTGAGTATCTCCTGGCTTATATCCTGCATGATCACCTCAAGGCCTCGTGATAAAAAGATCGTGGCCCAGCCCTGACCCACAAGCCCAGCCCCCACGCAGGCAACTCTGCTTATTTCCATACGCCTTCCTTTCGTCTAATGATTTCCTTTTTCTTACGGCCTTCTTTTGAGTCCGAGAATTTTCCTGGCCTCCTTCGGGGTCGCAACCTCCCTGCCATACTCCTTTGCAATCCTGACAATCCGTTCCACAAATTGGGCATTGGATTTTACGAGTTCACCCCTTTTGTAGTAGATGTTGTCTTCCATGCCTACCCTGATGTGCCCATCCAAAATCAGACCCATCATGCAGATGGGAAGATGTGCGCTTCCGATACCAATCACCGACCAGGTGGACCGCTCGGGGAGATAGTCGAGGAGGTGCAGTAAGGATTTGGGTGTAGCGGGGATACCCCAGGGAGTGCCAAGCACGAACTGGAAGTGAAGCGGATCGGCAAGGTAGCCCTCCTCCCTCATGCGTAGACAGGTGACCATCATCCCCACATCGAAGATCTCGAGCTCCGGCTTCACCTCCTTTTCCCTCATACGAATGGCAGCGGCCTGGAGAAACTCGGGAGTATTGATAAAGGCCGATCCACCCAGGTTGATGGATCCCGCATCAAAAGAGGCAAGCTCGGGCTCCAATTCCAACGGTGTGAGCCTCTCCTCGATGTTGAGGTTTCTTCCGGGGATACCGCTTGTAGTGAGGCATAAGACCAGATCAGTCTTCTCTCTCAATGGCTCCACCGCCTGCCTGAAAAGCCCAATATCCTGAGTCCCAAGGCCTGTGTTCGGATCCCTCACATGGATATGGACAATGGAGGCTCCCGCATCCTCACACTCAATGGCGGAGGTTACGATCTCCTCGGGCGTAATGGGGATATAGGGCGTTGCCTCACGAGTAATCCTGCTCCCGGTGATTGCCGCGGTGACGATGAGTTTTTCCATAGTCCCCCCTATTCTTTTCTCTCACATCCTATGAAGTCTTCAGAAGGAGTATGTGGATACCAGTCAACTACCACCCGTAAAACGGGTGGCTTGATATTGACCCTAAAAGGGTCTGCAATTTTCACCGCAGAGTCGCAGAGAACGCTAAGGGAGATGTTTTTTAGCTTTCCGTTGAGAGGCCGGAAAGCTAAAATCCTCAGCCCTACCGGGCATGATGGTACTATCTCCAGTAACAGATACCTGTCCATGATGCTGGTTCAACTCTCAACGGCTGTATGTTTTCCCTTTGCTGTCCTCTCAACAGCAAAGGGGAAATCTATTCACTCTGCGAACTTTGCGTCTCTAGCGAAGCGGGCGGTGAAAAATATTCTCTCACTTACCCGCATAGCAAAGCTGGGACCATCAGCATAGCTGAAGGTTTAAAGGTGATAATTAACCATCGTTTTGATCTCACCATTGAAGCTTTCTACGTGAATATAGTCTTTCCTTTAGAAAAAAGCAAAACCTGTTTAATTGTAAAAGCAATAAGGTACAGAAAAGATGAGGGATTAAGTCGTTATTATTCACATCGACATGGTGAATGGTGAAGAATGCAGCCCTGACCTCACTCCTTTCAAATAATAGGTATTTTCCATACGTATTTTCTACCTAACAATTCAGTCTTGACTTTTGTTTCCCTTGTGGCATCATTAATAGAAAAGAATTTCAAATTTTCTCACATTTATTTTTCCCATGGAGACACCCCTCAAAATGTGCCTACCTTGCTCCTAACAGGAGTCGGCTGTTCTGTTGGGAGTCTTACGTATCTTCTCTTCTGATTAAGAAAATCAACAAGGTTAAGTTTTCTTCTAGAAAAGGAGGTGTATCATGTTTAAAAAGACAATGCTTTTTTTGGCAGCTCTTTTAATGGTCTCGGCTTTTTCCTATGCAGAGGAAAAATGCTCTATATCAGGGCAGGTTACTTTTTCAGGGCATGAGAATATCTATATTTCTATTTATACAACCGAAAACCTCCCAAATTTCAAGAAGTCACTGCCATCATCACCGTTTTTCAAAAAAATTACGCCGAATCCTGAGCAGATAAAATCGGGTAGATTCTCCTTCAAGTTTTCCGGAATACCGAAAGGCTCATACTGCATTATTGCTTTTCAAGATTCAGATAACAATGGAAAGTTGAGCTGTGATACTTGGGGCAGCATTGAAGAACCAATCTGCTTTTATAAGGAACCCACTGACATCGGGTTTGGCACACCCAATTGGCATAATGTGAAATTTGAATTAGATAAAGATATCACTGGGATTATCATGAAATTAGATTAGACTGTTTTATAAGGATACTAATCCCGTTGCAAAAACATTTTAGGTTGAGTCAACTCGGTTTTCTTTGGTTACGTATAGTGTGGCACGCATCCTTTAAACAGAGGATGCTGACAGATACCACAACATGTTTAAGACTAAAGACCTTCACCGACTCAACCATCATCCATACAAACACCTGCAACAGGATGATCTACACATGTATGTTGTGTATAGCCTTTTCTATTGATTCACAGGCCTATTTCATCCTATAGTTTCCGCTCAAAAAGGGAATTTACCATTTCTACAGGGCACTCAGCGTGCCTGAAAGGAGGAAATGCCATGTCGAGAGTGACAGCATTACTGGGTAGTCGATATCCTATCATTCAGGGCGCAATGGGAGTTATTTGCAACCCTGAGCTCGTTGCTGCTGTATCCGAAGCTGGTGGATTTGGCCTATTAGCAACTGCCTTTACAGAGGACCCAGAATTTTTGCGGAATCAAGTTAAGGCTACTAAGCAGCTCACAAACAAACCTTTTGGTTCAAACATCTTCGTAATGAACCCTTTAGCTCAAAAATTTGTGGAGGTTTTAGCTGAAGAAGGAGTGAGAGTAGTAACTGTTTCTGGAGGTTCGCCCAAAGGTCTCATTCCGATCTTGCATGATTTAGGTATAAAAGTTATTGTTGTATCTCCCACAGTTGAGGGTGCAAAGGGTGCTGAGGCATTAGGAGCCGATGCTATCGTGGCAGAGGGGGCGGAATCAGGTGGAGTACAGGGATTTAAGGGCGTTTCCACCATGGTGCTTGTGCCCACAGTAGTCGATGCTGTGAAGATCCCAGTCGTAGCAGCCGGCGGCATTGGAGATTCTCGCGGATATAAGGCTGCTTTGGCTCTTGGTGCAGAAGGAGTGCAAATGGGTACACGCTTTATTGCAACAAAGGAGTGTATCGCTCATTCTATCTATAAAACCATAATTCTTGATTCTGATGAAACAGGAACAGGACTTGTGAATATGGGGCGATTCCAAATCCGTGCATTAAGATCGAGCCTCGTTGAAAGATTGATAAAGCGGGAAGAGTCTACCCGCCCAGGTTTTACCAGACAAGTTATGGAGGATGCATGGATTAAGGGGAATCTGGAAGCCGGCTTATTACCTGCCGGACAGGTGGCTGGTCTGGTCTCTGATACACCATCTGTGAGAGAGGTCATTAATAAAATAATACGTTAGCAAATAGATGGAGTCAGGTTTTCATTATTCACCTCGATTATATGAAATGAATACGACATTTTTTCATGAGGCCTCGAAATGACGACAATAGCTCAAACTTTATTGGATATTGAAAAAGTGCAACAGGATATTAAAAGGCAATTGGACAATGGAAAGGTGCAGTCATCAAAATTTATTGAAGATATTATGAACATCATTGGTGTGTATCACTTTGACCTTCTTGCACACAGCAGTTTGGACGCTGCCAAAACAGAATTATCCAACATCTCAAATCCCTTTCTTGTAAAATATCGCTCGTTGTCACGTAAGGACGGGATGCACAATGTCGTGTCCAACATTTTCGAAAAGTTTGTGAGAGAAACTCATGGACAGCTTTTTAAGGATGTGAAAATAAAACATCTAAAAGATGCATATGAGCATATTTTGCAAAGTAAGAATATTGATAATCCTACATTGAGCCGCATGGTAAGGGAGTTTAGTTTAATTCGTTTTATTCGCAACAGCTTTTACCATGCTGATACATATACTAATCCAAAAACCAGAACATTTGTTTTAGGTGGCGAAACATATGAGCTTGAAGAGGGAAAGTCGGTAAAGCCCATACGGCTCATGACCGCTATTACTATATTTTGGCAGCACTATTTTAAAATAATGTCCAGCCCATAGATAAATACATTACGTGAGGCAGCAAATAAAGCTCCCCGCAGCACACGCGGCGCACATGCAGCGCCGGCGCTCACGCGGTGCAAGCGCCTGCGCTGCGTGTGCTGCGGGGTATTCTGGCGAAGGCGAATAAAAGGCTTTGTAGGCATCACAGATGTTGAATGGTTTGTATTTCTCTTTCGGCATTTAGTGCAAACGAATCCAGCTTTTTACCATTAGTCCATCCATTGTATACATTTTAGGAGGCAAAAAATGGCTGATTACGATGCAATAATAATAGGCAGTGGTGCAGGAGGGTTATCGGCAGCACTAAAGCTCGCCCGGTCAAACCATTCAGTAATGCTTCTCGAGGCTATGCCATCTTTCGGCGGCTACCTGAATCCATTCAGTCGTAAGGGATACACTTTCGACACAGGACTACACTACCTCGGAGAACTCGGCAGAGGGGATCGCTTCTGGAGATTGCTCGATGAGGTGGGAGTAGCTGAGTCAATGAAGTTTGTTGAGCTGAATCCGGAAGGATTCGACCGCTATATCTTTCCGGACTATGAACTCAGTGTGTGTAAAGGAAAGGAACGATTCATAGAACGACTCATCAGTGATTTCCCAAAAGAGGAACGTGGAATACACAAATTTTTTACGGTCTTCGAAAAGATTATAAAGGCCGGGAAGGCTTCCCAGTCAATGGGGCGAGGCGCTCTACAAATGCTCAGTTTCATTGTGAGGCACCCCGTCATGATGAAATACTCGCGTGTGCCCTATCAAAGGCTACTCCGATATGCGTTTGCAGGCTGCGCTGGCGGCCCCCAGCGGTGACTATGGAGTCCCTCCTGCAAAGGCCTCGATTATTATTGCTGTCATGGTGTGGGCACATATCCTGAAGGGCGCATATTATCCTTGCGGTGGCAGCGGTACGTTAAGAGATGCCTTTGTAAATGGACTTAAGGATCACGGTGCCGAACTGAAAAAAAGTTCGCGGGTTGTCTCCATAGACAGATCGGACAATGAGTTCATTATCACGACAGAACACGGTGAGAAATACACCACACGTGCAGTGATCAGTGATGTTGACCCTGTTGTTACTTTGGGCAGGTTGGTCAATACCGAGCTGGTGCCATCTAAAATCAAAAGAAAAGTTATGCAGATGCGCCCGTCGGGTGGTGCGTTCTATGCCTTCATCGGTACTGATCTGGATTTGCCCTCTGTCGGGATAACCGATGCAAATATAATTCACTACAATGACTATGACATCAATAAGCTATATAAAATGTGGCCTGTCTCGACTCCACCTGAATCCTTCCCCATGTTCTTTATCACCAGCCCCTCAGTAAAAGACCCTGAAGGTGGGCACGCACCAGAGGGGTATCACACTCTTGAGATCATCACAGGAGCAAGCTACAAACTCTTTGAACAATGGGCACACCTCCCTTCAATGAAGCGGGGCGATGAGTACAAGGCGCTAAAAGAAAAGGTTGGAAAACGGCTTATTGCGGCAGCCGAACGCTACATCCCTACGCTTTCACAACACATAAATTTTGTTGAGTACGCGACTCCCCTTTCTAACGAATACTGGGTAAATGCAGTGCGGGGTGGGAATTACGGGCCGGATCAAACACCCGATCAGGTGGGTACCGGTCGATTTATTACCTTTACCGCAGGGATTGACGGGCTCTTTCTTGCCGGATCAGGAACCATGGGCGGCGGCGTCATGGCCTGTGTAGAATCCGGCATTCAAGCGGCGAGTAAAGTGGCAACCTATCTGAAGCAATGATGTATGGTAATTGCTCAAAATCCTGTGGAAATTTACTGCTTTTTTAGGGCATCACATCTCTCTCCGAGCCCTTCTGCCTTCGAAATAGCGAACCTGCCAAGAAAGGATGAACAATGATAACGCTGAAGAAAATTGACGATTGCACCTTCGAGGTTACCGTAGCTGGCCGAACAACCACGACTCATAGGGTTACCGTCGATTCTTCATATCATGAAAGGCTTACCGATGGTCACATCTCAGCAGAGGAATTGGTAGAGAAATCATTTGAATTTCTCCTTAAGCGCGAAAACAACACCAGCATTCTGAGAAGCTTCGAGCTTCCGATCATTGGCCGGTATTTTCCGGAATACGAAACTACAATCCGGAAGATACGTAATTAACGTGGTAAAATCTTTTTTGACAGTTCTTATGCAGCACATCGTGCCGGGAAATATAAATAAAGGGCTCCACCAGCATCACATATAATGATTGGTTTGTATTTCTCTCCCATCAGCCACTTTTACCTGAAACATTCCGCCCGAAACACGGCGGATAAACCCTCCGGAAACACAACTCAGAATATCTTCATCATGGACCTGCATGGTAATGAACACTCATGGCCTTCCGGCCACAACGAAGGATCAAAGTAGTTGAGTTATCAAATAGTTAAGTGGTTGAGTAGTAAAGGAGTTAATTTTAGGCACTTTAGGCACTTTCATATAAATGTTGAGATACCCTTCTTCATCAGGCAAGAAAAAACCAATTGATGTTTTGATTACCATATGTATACTGAAATTTGACTACATTTCAGAAGGCACGAAATCTATACCTAAAGGCTGCTAAAAAACACAACATCATAAGACTGATCATAATTGACATATAAGCCTAATTACGCTAAAAGAGGTGTAAGTGATTATAAAGAAAGGACTTGGTCTGACGTTGATTGCCTTTTCCAGGTTCGCTGCTTATCTCTGTCGAGGATGGCCTGATGTCCGAGGTAAACAACAAAAAATAAAGGAGGTCTACAATGGTCCGCAACATGATTCTTTTCTTGGTGTGCCTTGTCTGCCTAAATGCTTGTGCTACAGCACGGTCCATTCCAACCATTCCAGCGGTACACGGCACTGCAACATTTGGCACGTCAGACGACGAAAGCCTTTTGATGGCAGCCGCTTCAGTTGCTGAGACATATTGGAACGCTCAAAAAACATCTGACCCAGTGTCCTTTCGCTCCGTGACGCCCCAGCAAAGCATGAAAGTCGTTTTTGACTGGTCGTTTGTCAATAAGTCCAATATTCTTGTTGAGGAAGCGACAATCTCCAATATTAAAAGCCACCTGCAACAATTCATGTTCCATCACGACCAATACCGTTTGAAAAAGTCACATGCTGAAATCACAACTGCCTCTGCTTACGCCAAAAGCATTGAGTCGAGATATCCCATGCTGGGTAATCTGCTACAAAAAGGCTATTGGGATGCCGTAATACCAAGAAACATTTATGACTTCGGCAACTACAAGCTCATGAAGTGCAACTATGTAGCTGACGTCAAGTTACAAAGCAGGGCGGGTAGAATGCTTCAAAAACGTACCACTCTCATACTTTACAGAATGTTAGCAGACAAGCGTGACAGCGGATGGAAGGTCTTATTCACTATCCATTGATCCGCGTCCTTAAATCGCGGGCATTTCAGTATCCTGCTATTAACATTCAACACAGACCACCCCAGAAAACTTTCCAATTGTGGTATTAATCGTTCATCCCAACCTGGTGAATCTGGTCATTCAAGATAATTCTTTTCATTTTCCCGCCACTACCGGGCAATTTTTCCTTAATTGCCCTCAGACTTCGATTCTGGCGCTAGGTCATGGTAACATAAGCAGATCGTATTAAAGGTGAGTGGTAAAGTGATTTGCGTAAGTTTCATTGCTCGGTTGCTTGACTGCATTTCATTCCTGGGCTATTATGGAATGCGGGATCAACTGATGATAAATCAAAGATACACAGAAAGAATCTCGATAGATCTGGTGAGTTGTTAAGGGGTTTCATTGGAAAATTCGCTAATTTTCAAAACTCAGAGAAGATAAGGGGGAAAGGTCGTGTCAGACAATGTGATAGATGAAAAAAATTCTGAAGAAGAAAGTTTTGCAGATCTCCTTGAATCTTACGGTGCCGGTATGAACGAAGATGTCCAAATAGGGGATAAGATCAGAGGAGAAATTATTTCCATAGGGAAGGATGCCGTTTTTATTGATACCGGGACCAAGATTGATGGTGTCGTGGATAAAGAAGAACTTCTGGATGACAACCGGGAATTGCCATACAAAGAAGGCGATATCCTCGAACTTTATGTCGTATCATATGATGGAAATGAAATCCGCCTGTCCAGATCCCTATCAGGCGCAGGAGGTCTCTATGTTGTTGGCAAGGCATTTGAAAAGGCCCTCCCTGTTGATGGGAAGGTAAAAGAACAGTGCAAGGGTGGATTTCATGTTGAAATCATGCACAAAAGGGCCTTTTGCCCCATTGGTGAGATGGATTTGAGATATGTCGAAAACCCTGATGATCACGTGGGAGAGACATATCTGTTTTTGATTACTCAATTTGAGGAAGATGGCGGAAATATTGTCGTTTCAAGACGCGAGCTCCTTAAAAAGGAACAGGAAAAGGCAACAAGGCAATTCTTTCAAGATATTGCCATCGGGACCCACCTTGAAGGCAGGATTACAAAATTGATGCCCTATGGCGCGTTTGTTGAGCTCCTTCCGGGGATCGAGGGCATGGTTCATCTTTCGGAAATAAGCTGGTCAAGGCTGGAAAAAGCGGACGAAGTCCTGAAAATTGGGGACTCAGTTACGGTCAAAGTAATCGGGATTGAACAGGGAAAACAGCCCGGACAGATGAAGATCGCTCTTTCCATTAAACAGGTTACCATGGATCCCTGGTACAGCGTACAGGATAAATTCCGTATTGGTGATAAAATCAGGGGAAAGGTCACACGCTGTGTGAAGTTTGGTGCCTTTGTGGAGATCGCACCGGGAATAGAAGGATTAGTCCATATCAGCGAGATGAGCTACAAGAAAAGGGTCTTGAAGGCTGAAGATGTCGTAGCAGTAGCTGAGACCGTTGAGGTCACGATCAAGGAGATTGATGTTGAAAAAAGGAGGATCTCCTTAAGCATAAGGGACACTGAAGGAGATCCCTGGATCGATATACTTGATAAATACACTGTGGGCCAGTGCCTTGATGGGACCATAGAAAAAAAGGAAAAATTCGGCTTTTTTGTGGTATTGGAACCAGGAATCACAGGACTCCTCCCAAAATCGAAAATAGCCAATTTCCGTAAACCGGCATTAATTGAAAAACTGAGGCAGGGAGATACCATCACGGTCATTGTTGAGGAAATCCACTCGGAGGAAAGAAAGATAACCCTCGGCCCCGGCGATTCAACAGGTGAAGATGATTGGGGAAGGTTCGTAAAGGATACGAAAAAACCTATTGGTTCCCTGGGAGAGAAACTACAGCAGGCCCTCAAGTCAAAAAATGGTTAATTACGGTTTACTGTTATGAACCACGCACAATAAAGGACTGATTTTTTTATCAATACTGTTTGTAATCGTTAATCTCGTCTGATATTATCCAATTATCTATTTTGGCACAATATCCTTAAATTTAGGTTTCTGCTCAAACCTAACATTTTGCGTATGAAATCCGCCATTTACTGGATCAGGAAAAAATGAGCCATGGCATTAATTCTTATAATAGACGATGATTTTAGAATTCGGGACGTGCTCCGACAAATTCTAGAGCATGCAGGATATGAGGTCATGGAAGCTTCAGATGGTGAGGAGGGGATAAGTCTTTATCGCGAGAAACAAGCCGACCTAATTATCACAGACATCATCATGCCTAAGAAAGAGGGCCTTGAGACCATTACGGACCTAAGGATAGAGTTTCCAGAAGTGAAGATCATCGCTATTTCTGGCGGCGGTCGTATAGGACCAGAAACTTATTTAAAGCTTGCCGAGGGGTTTGGTGCCAATCGTTTGTTAACCAAACCTTTCGGGCATGAGGAACTGTTAGAAGCTGTTCAAGATCTCTTAGGGAGAGGCGACACCTGACAACGGGAAACCTTATCTCTAACAGATGTGTTTTATCGATTAGAATCAATTTTGGCCAAATAGCTGTGCCAAAAGTAGAAGGAAGAAAAACTATCTGAGGGTGCTGCCAGCTACCTCAACATCTTGACCTATTAAGTCAAACAGGTTTTATTAACCCTCAGGATTCACACTTTTTTCATGTTACACCTCTGCAGACTTATTCATTTCTTTACTTTCAATAATAGTCACAGTATTATTTGTGGGTTCACACGGAGTTTTCTCTGAAATAGCCATAAGAACAGAGTTTATACATCATGAAAAAAAGAGACCAGGCGATCACCTTTTTAGGGAAGGATACAGAGTTTGATGGGAAGTTGACATTTCATGGGACTATCAGGATAGACGGTCATTTTAAAGGGGAGATATCGGCCGGTGGAAATCTCGTTGTTGGTGAAGAGGCAATGATAGAGGCCAATATGCATATCTCTTATATCGTCAT
>JAFDHR010000126.1 GCA_019308645.1 Deltaproteobacteria bacterium | reverse complement strand
CTATTTTTGGCTGTTTTTTCTGTTACCATAGGAGTGGGATTGGTCGTTCCCTTACTGCCTGTGTATGCCCATGAACTGGGCGCAACAGGCTTATATATTGGCTTTATGTTTGGGGCATTTTCACTTTCAAGGACTATTTTTCTACCCTACTTTGGTAAGGCTTCAGACAGGAAAGGAAGAAAGCCATTCATTACAACCGGACTCCTGGTCTATTTTCTTGTTTCCATAGCCTATATATTTTCTACAAGTGTGAATCTGTTTATCCTGATTCGCTTTTTTCAGGGTATTGCCTCAGCCATGATTTTGCCTGTTGCCCTGGCCTATGTTGGAGACATAACTCCTAAAAGGAGAGAAGGCTTTGTTATGGGTCTATTTAATATGTCCCTTTTCGGAGGATTGAGCGTGGGGCCAGTTATTGGGGGTATGGTGAAGGATACCTTTGGCATCCAGATATCTTTCCTGAGTATGGGAGTTTTTTGTTTCGCTGGCTTTCTGCTCTGCCTCATGTTACTCCCTCCAACAAAGGACGAAACCCCTCCTTCAAGGGTTAAGCCCCCTCTTAATTACAGAATCCTTATGAAGGACAAGAATATAGAAGGGCTGTTCATCTTTCGCCTGGCATATACAACCTGTATAGGGATTGTATGGGCATTCTTGCCTCTTTTTGCAGACTCGGCCTTTAATCTATCAAGCTCACTCATTGGTATCCTGCTCATGGTCGGGGTACTCATAACAGGTCTATTGCAGGCCCCAATGGGTTTTCTGGCTGATAGGTTCAGCAAAAGAACACTCTTTGCGATAGGTGGTTTTGTTACAGGAGGGGCTATCTTTTCATTTGTTATGGTACACTCATTCTGGGGCCTCTTTTGGGCGAATTCATTTTTTGGAATCGGCGGTGGGATTGCAATGCCATCTATTATGGCAATGACAGTAATTATAGGAAATGAAACCCATTCTATGGGCTCTATCATGAGCCTTTTAACTATGGGACACAGCCTGGGAATGTTGTTGGGCCCCATTCTGGCAGGAATAATGATGGATGTCTTCCAACTGGAGACATGTTTTATAATAGGAACATTTGTGATATTTCTTGGAGTATTAATTTCACTTACATTAACAGCTAATTTCCACATCCTGGTTAAGGATTTAGTATAGCGGGCTGTATGTTGTTAGTTGTCCGTTGTCAGTTGAAAAGAATAATAACGAAATAAGGACAAACACAGAACTCATAATTTAAACCAATGGACAACGGACAACTATCAACCGACGCTTCACGTTTAGGAGGCTATTAATCTCAATTGCTCAGGAGTTAGGTACCATTTAAGATGACCTGAGTGTGTAGGAAGATCTTCAACATCAATCCTACAACAACCACCCCTTTCAAACTCTATTGTTGCCTTAGAACCTTCTGTTAATAAAAATGATGCTACTTCGGCTACTGATGGGAGGTGTCCGGCTATCAAGATCCTCTGATTGCCAGCATATTCAGCTAAGGTCTTAATGGTTTCTTCCGGGTGGGTCAGGGCCTTGACCTTTTCAGTCTCCATAATCTTTTCAGGTGGAAACCCAACCTCCTCAGCTACAATGGAAGCCGTTTGTTTGGACCTTTTCTTAGGACTTGAAAGGACCACGTCAAAGGTAATTCCCATTTTTTTAAGGGCTTTTCCGCTTGCGTGAATCCTTGCTTTACCATCAGGGCTCAGACCCTCTTCAGGATCCTGCTCCTTGGGGAGGGCAGATCCATGTTGCATAAGATATATTTCCATAGGATCACCTTCTTAAATAAGTTTTTTACAACTTACAACAAGCAGGCCTTACAAATTTATTTTTGGCTGTTGTTTTAGGTTACTTATTTATTTTGGAAGCATTTAAGCCTTTTTATAATTAAAAGGTTCCTGCGAGGAATAGGATTAGAGTATAATGTCTCAACTGCTTTTTATTATTCCCTTTTGCTTACTCGCCACACGCTTTGGACAGTATCTCGCATTACCACCAACAGCTCAGGCCATTCTGCTTCCTTAAACTGAGCTATGGCTCGCATTACCCGTTTATGAATTTTATGACGATTTGGCTGTCTAAGAGATATGATCAAAATACCATAATGTGGTTGATCACGATAGATAGTAAACCCTTTATCTGTTGTAATTAATACTCTTTTTTCCTGCTGAGCTTTTTCCCATATGTTATCATCTGCCATCCCTTCATCCGCAGTACCTCGGATATCCAATACATCATGTCCTCGGGCACTCAGCGCTTCAACAGTCATTAAAGGCATGTTTTCATCTACAAATATCTTCATCCTACTTCTTTTGTTATACCTTCAAGTGGAGTGACCAGTTCTTCTGCAAGGGTAGCGGCATAATCAAGACAATCAAAAATATCTTCTCTTTTTAACGATGGGTATTCTTTAAGTAGCTCATCGATTGTATCCCCATTGGCTAACATACGGACAATCTGATAAACAGGAATACGAGTTCTTTTTATGCATGCCTGTCCATGGCATATTTCAGGATTTATTGAGATACGATTATACATAAACACCTCCTCAAACTTTTTTGTGTGTCTAAAACGCCTCAATTAAAGTTTTTTATAAAAGAGCTAAAAAAATAGCGAAGACTCCTTAGAAATTTAATCTTCTCTGTTTAATGAGAAACCAATCATTTTGATTCATCATATATTTTTACATAAAAAATCACAAGCATACATCATAAATTCTCATTGACTTCTCATAAAAAACACATAGATTAGGCGGTGTACGTTGATAGTTGTCAGTTGTTTTTTGCAACGGACTACGGACTACTGACAACGGACTTTTGACTTTTCATCCTTAGTTGCCGCCGATAGGTCATGATAGTTCATATGAGCGCTTACACAATAAAATCCGCAACTGACCACGGACCCGCCTGCCGCCCGGCGGGCAGGCAACGGACTACTGACATTATCCAAAAATAAGGATCCTAAAGTAAAAGACACTATGCCAGCCAGACTCGAAATAAGATTAAAGCCAGAGCTGATTGATGCAGAGGGAATGAGCATCAGCCGCAAGGCATCTGCCTACTTTGGGCTCACTGTTACTGACACCAGGGTAATGAGGGTATTAACCATTGACGCTGATCTAAAGGGTGATCAGTTAGAAAGAATTAGGACAGAGATATTCACCAATCCCGTTACTGAGGAATCCTCTTTTCTCCCCCTGGCGGATAATTTCGACTGGATAATATGGGTAGGCCTCAGGCCTGGGGTCAGGGATCCCGCAGGCAGTACAGCGGTTGAGGCTATAGAAGACCTTTTAGGTATACGGTTCAAACGCGATGAATCGGTGTACACATCCAGGATATATCAGATAAGGGGAGATCTAAAAAAAGATGATGCAGAAACAATAGCACGAGAAATACTGGCAAATGACATCATCCAGCAATGGAAAATATATAATAACATACCTGCCCTCCCCCCGATAAATCGGGAGACAGGCGGGGATGAGTGGGATGATCAAAAGGGGATCGGCATGAATATTCCTAAGGTTGCCCTTGATAACCTACCTCAGGTAAGAACATGTTCAATTAAAAGCGATGAAGAATTACAGAAATTGTCAAGAGAAAGGAGCCTCGCGCTACAGAACAGCGATATACCGGTTATACGCGAATATTTCTTAAGGGAGGATGTGCTTTTAAAAAGAAAGGCATTTGGACTCGATCTTCCCACGGATGTGGAGCTTGAATATATATCACAGGCGAGAAGTGATCATTGCAACCACAATACATTCAGGGGGCTTTTTCGATACCATGATACGGCTACTAATCATAAAGAGATCATTGATAATCCCTTTAAGACATGCATTGAAGCGCCCACCCTGCAGATAAAAGAGAAAAAGGACTGGGTTATTTCTGTGCTCTGGGATAATGCAGGTGTGGGCAGGTTTGATGAAAATTATTATTACGTTATTACTGGAGAGACACACAATAGCCCATCAAATATTGAGGCCTATGGAGGGGCTATCACAGGGATAGTGGGGATTTACCGTGACCCTCTGGGAACGGGAAAAGGTTCAAAATTAATCCTGGGCACTTATGGGTTTTGTGTGGGACCCAGAGATTATAAAGGGGAACTCAAACCACACCTTCATCCAAGGCGACTTCTGGATGGCGTGATTGAGGGTGTGAGAGATGGTGGAAACAAAAGTGGTATTCCCACCACATTTGGACAGGTTATTTTTGATAAATCCTATATGGGAAAATGTCTCGTTTATGTCACCGCTATGGGCATTATGCCTGCCACAGTAGAGGGTACCTCTTCCCACATAAAAAGAACGAATCCGGGTGATTTGATAATCATGTGTGGTGGCAGGGTAGGAAAGGATGGCATCCATGGAGTTACGGCTGCCTCTGAGACCTATAGCGAAACGACCCCTGCAGGTCATGTCCAGATAGGAGACCCCTATACCCAGAAGAAGATGCATGATTTTTTACTCGAAGTTAGAGATGAGGGGCTTATAGAATTTATTACAGATAATGGGGGTGGCGGGCTTTCTTCATCAGTAGGAGAATCAGCAAGGTGGTCTAATGGTTGTCATGTAAACTTAGAAAAGGTCCCTCGTAAATATGAGGGACTGGATCCATGGGAAATATGGGTGAGTGAATCTCAGGAGAGGATGACTGTAGCGGTAAGGCCTGACAATATTGACCGGTTTATGGAACTTTCCACAAAACATGCGGTACAGACTACGGTTATTGGCCAGTACAATGATAGTGGATATCTCCACCTTACATTTAACGACAAAACATGCGCCTATATACCGATGGATCTTCTTAAATCATCATTTCCCCAGTGGACGTTTGATGCTGAATGGCTTTCTCCATCATCCAGAGGGTTGAAAGAGCCTGTCTGGGATGAACCAGAAGAGGCGGGTTCTCTGCTTAAGGCAATGTTGAAGAGGCCAAATATCTGTGCCAAAAACTGGGTGCAAAGGCAGTATGATCATGAGGTTCAGGGTGGAAGCATTATTAAACCACTGGTAGGGGAAGACCGGGATATGGTGAGCGATGCGGCAGTAGCGAGACCAGTCTTAGGCTCCAAGAGAGGGATTGCTATTACCCAGGCAATAAATCCATTCTATTCTCTCATTGACACCTATCACATGGTAGCAGTCACTATTGATGAGGCAGTCAGACGCCTTATTGCTGTTGGCGGTGATCCGGCCTGCATCGGTGGTGTAGATAATTTTTGCTGGCCGACTATTATCTATGATCCTGTTAAAAACCCTGACGGAAAATATAAGGCGGCTCAACTTGTGCGGGCATGCTGGGCGTTACGGGATTACACGCTTGCATTTGGGGTACCACTGCTTTCCGGTAAAGATAGCATGTATACCGATGGTGAAGTAAAGGGACCTTCTGGAAGGAGTGAAAAGATATCAGGGCTGCCGACCTTTCAGTTTACCGCTACAACGGTGGTGAAGGATATACGGAAATGCGTGACAATGGATGTAAAGATACCTGGTGACTTGGTATATATCCTCGGGGAAACACGAGATGAGCTTGGGGCAAGTGAGTACTACCTAATGATGAATTGGGTAGGACGTAATGTCCCAGTCGTTGATTCAAGAAAGGTGCTACCCCTTTATCAGGCACTTTATCGAGCGATACAGAATGGATTGGTTGTCTCCTGCCATGCCGTTGGTAGAGGTGGATTAGGTGTTCATCTTGCCCTGTCTGCAATAGGAGGTAATCTGGGCATGGATATAGACCTCAGGTCAGTTCCAGTTGAAAAGGAGCTTTCTAACACAAGACTCCTATTATCTGAGTCAGCAGGGAGGTTTATAGTTACCATTGATGAAAAGAAGAAGAAGGCATTTGAGGATATCATGAGTGGGTTGAAATATGCTCGTATAGGAAGAGTTACTGATGCTGATATCCTTCAAGTGTCAGGTGTTGATGGTAAAACTATTGTTACCGAAAAAGTAAGTGATTTAAAAGGTGCCTGGAATGAACCTTTTGGAGATCTGGTATGAAGAGAGTCAAGGCCCTTGTTCTTACTGGGTACGGCCTAAACTGTGATTATGAAACAGATTTTTCTTTAAAACTGGCTGGCGCAGATTCTGAGAGGGTACATATAAATGAGTTGATACCATCTGAAAAGAGTGATGCCAGGGTAACCCTGGATAACTACCATATTCTGGTATTAGGAGGTGGTTTTAGCTGGGCGGATGATCACGGGGCTGGTGTTATCATGGCAGCAAAATTGAGATACAATATAGGTGAACAAATTGAGGGTTTCATTAAAGAGGGTAAACTCATTATCGGTATCTGTAATGGTTTCCAGGCCCTTGTAAACTTAGGGCTTCTACCAGGATTTGATGGTGATTATCATTCCAGAAAGGTTGCCCTGACATATAATGACTCGGGAAATTTTGTTGACAGGTGGGTCACGCTCAGGGCTCAAGAGGACAGCGTATGTATTTTTAGTAAAGGGATTTCCACCATTGAACTCCCTGTGCGGCATGGCGAAGGGAAGTTTTACGCAAAGAAAGAGATTATTGATAGATTAATAGAAAAAAAGCAGGTTGTTATCCGATATGCAGACGAAGAAGGACGACCCGCTCAAGGCAAGTGGCCTTTTAATCCAAACGGATCTCTTTATGATATTGCCGGAGTATGCGACTCTACAGGGAGAATATTTGGAATAATGCCT
>JAFDHR010000125.1 GCA_019308645.1 Deltaproteobacteria bacterium | reverse complement strand
ACATGGATAGACACAGCAGGCTGGTTATCTGCAGCAGTTGAAAATATCTGGCTTTTTTTAGTAGGTATCGTAGTGTTTTTCTCAATCAGCTTGGTGAAAACAGCACCAAGGGTCTCAATTCCCAGGGAAAGGGGAGTAACATCAAGCAAGAGAACATCCTTTACATCTCCCTTTAACACGCCTCCCTGTATAGCTGCACCGACCGCTACAACCTCATCGGGGTTAACACCCTTGTGCGGATCTTTACCAAAGATCTGCTTTACCTTCTCCTGAACCATAGGCATCCTCGTCATTCCACCAACCAGAATAACCTCATTAATATCACCTGTCTTCAAACCAGAATCCCTTAAGGCAAGTTTGCAGGGCTCGACTGTTTTATCAACCAAATCCTCTACAAGAGACTCTAGTTTTGCCCTGGTGAGTTTAATATTCAAATGTTTCGGCCCGCTGGCATCAGCAGTAATAAAGGGAAGGTTAACGTCTGTCTCTATTGCGGTGGAAAGTTCCATCTTCGCCTTCTCAGCCGCCTCTTTCAGACGTTGCAATGCCATTTTGTCATTCCTTAGATCAATCCCTTGATCCTTTTTGAATTCATCAGCAAGGTAATCCATAACCCTTTGATCAAAGTCCTCACCCCCTAAATGGGTGTCTCCGTTTGTGGATTTAACCTCAAAAACCCCATCGCCAATCTCCAGGATAGAAATATCAAATGTCCCACCTCCAAGATCAAACACAGCAATCTTTTCTTCCTTCTTTTTATCCAGACCATAGGCAAGTGATGCAGCCGTAGGTTCATTAATAATCCGCTGAACATTCAATCCCGCTATCTTTCCAGCATCCTTTGTTGCCTGTCTCTGGCTGTCATTAAAGTAGGCCGGAACGGTAATGACAGCATCAGTTACCTTTTCACCAAGATATTCTTCAGCAGTCTGCTTCATTTTCTGCAATACCATTGACGAAATCTCCGCTGCACTGTGATCCGCGCCTCTGACGGTTATCTGAGCATCAGCATTTTTTGCCCTGGTAATCTTATAAGGGGATATCTTAACATCTTTTTTAACCTCAGGTGAATCAAACTTTCTTCCAATGAGTCTTTTAACAGCATAGACGGTGTTCTCCGGATTGGTGATTGCCTGCCTTTTTGCGGTCTGACCTACGAGCCGTTCTCCACTATCAGTAAATGCCACAACAGACGGTGTAGTCCGATTTCCTTCAACATTGGCAATTACCTTTGGATCACCTCCCTCCATAAGAGCCACGCAGGAATTTGTGGTTCCCAAATCGATTCCGATTATTTTAGCCATCATCTCCTCCTTAACAAATATTATTATCTTGAAAAACTGCGTAAAGTGTTGAAATTCATGAATGAACGTAACTATTCAGCCACTAAGTCACAAAGGCACAAAGATTTGAGAATTCTTCTTTTCAAATAAAGGGGCAAAACCTTTACCCGCCTTTGGCGGGCAGGTCTATCCTTTGTGTCTTAGTGCCTTGGTGGCTATCTGAGCAGTTATGAATGAGCTAACGTTAACAGAATTTATTTTCTTAAGTTTAGACACTTTTCACTTCACTTTTACTGTTGCCCTGCGAGATCACAACCATTGATGGCCTAATCAAACGCTCATTGAGCAAGTAGCCCTTTTGCAACTCCATTGAGATATGTCCCTGAGCAACCTTATCATCTATCTGTTGTGAAATTGCCTCATGAAAATTGGGGTCAAATGGTTTTCCTACTGCCTCAACCTCTTTAAGGCCTGATTTTGTTAGTGTTTTCATGAGACCACCCAATGTCATTTCTAGACCCTTAACTAACCCTGATGGGTTAGTATCATTGTTCGCGTGAGATATCGCCTTTTCAAGACTATCAATAGCTGGGAGAATCTCCTTGATGAGAGACTCATTTGCGAATTTTGCCAGTTCCTCTCTCTCTTTCTTTCCTCTTTTTTTGATATTTTCCATTTCAGCATATGTTCGCGTATAAAGCTCGTAATTTTCTTGTGCCTTTATCTCAATTTCTTTTACCTTTTCCAAGAGTTCCCGTTTTGTCATTTCCTCTATCTTCTTCACCTTCTTTTCTTTAGTCTTCCCGCGGGAGCTTTCATCTTGTTCTTTAAGGTCTTCTGCTTTTTTTCCCTCTTCTTTATCCATCTCTTTGTAGGCCCTTACCTTATCATCTTCATCATTTATTTTAATCTCTATTTCACCCATATGCGAACTCTTATTATTGATTAATAATAAAGATTAATAATGAAAAATATTAAGCATCAATAGAGGTGTTGTCAAGGGAAGTGATAAAAGAAGTGGAGGGCTTACAGGCCTTTCCCTGTTAATCTCTCAAGGGCCTCAAGATATTTGTCTCTTGTGATCTGAATTATTTCTGCTGGTAGTTTTGGTGGGGGTGGTTTTTTTGGCCAATCAAGGCTATTAAGGTAATCCCTTAAAAACTGTTTGTCAAAACTCTTTTGAGCCCTTCCTGGCATATATCCATCCATGGGCCAGAATCTGGATGAATCCGGGGTTAATATTTCATCAATCAACATAAAATTATCATCTACCAACCCAAACTCGAATTTGGTATCTGCGATGATGATACCATTCTTAGCAGCCAGATCTCTTCCGTATTGGTATATTTTTAAACTAATACTTCGCAGCTGTCTGGCTATATCTTCGCCAACAATATGTGCAGCATCCTCAAAGGAAATATTTTCATCATGTATCCCCGACTCAGCTTTTGTAGATGGTGTGAAAATCGGTTCTGGCAATATATCTGACTCTTTCAGTTTCTCAGGAAGATGGAGCCCTGATATAGTCCCCCGATCCTGATACTCAAGCCAACCGGAACCTGAAACATAACCCCTTACAATGCATTCTACTGGAAAAGGCTTTGCTTTATGGACCAGCATGCTCCTATCCAGAAGATAATCTTGATAAGGCCTGCAAGATTCAGGATATTCATCTGGATTAGCAGTGATGAGATGATTATCAATAATGGAAGAGGTTTTTTCAAACCAAAAGAGCGATATCTTTGTTAAAATCTTTCCCTTATCTGGAATTGGGTCATCCATAACCACATCAAAGGCCGACATCCGATCAGTAGCAACTATAAGTAAGGTATCTCCCACCTCATAGATATCCCTGACCTTCCCTCTATTAATCAATTTTAAATTGGGAAAATGTGTTTCCCTTACTACTTCTCCTGTCATAATTATGCCTCTCTGAATTCATATCCCGCATAAGGCAGGAAATTAGTGCCACGTTTCGAAGTTCGCCCTTTAAATATCATTTTAAAAAATATATAAAATAAATTATGCCACAGATCTTCACAGATACATGCAGATAAGAATTTTTATTTCTTAATCCAAAAAACCTGCGTTAACCTGCCCGCCATCCGGCAGGCGGGTCTGCGACCAAAATGCGATTTCCTATGCTATTAAATTATTTAATACTATAGTATAGACAATATAAAAGATCTTTTGTATATAAAAAAAATGAAAAAATGAAACCTTGAAACTAAATTCCAAAATACGATTAATGATTTAGAAACAGAAAGTGAGAATATGGTCGAATTAGATTTTAAAAAAGGTGATGGTATTTTGCCAGCCATTGCACAGGATTTTAAATCTGGAAAGGTTTTAATGCTGGCCTATATGAATAGCCATGCGTGGAGACTCACTCTCCAGACTGGAGAGGCCCATTACTGGAGTCGCACACGTAGAGAAATCTGGCATAAAGGGGAAACCTCGGGAAATATCCAGATAGTGAAAGAAATTATTGTGGACTGTGACTATGATACTATCCTACTCAAGATAGAGCAGAGAGGGGGAGCCGCCTGCCATCTTGGATATGAGAGCTGCTTCCATAACAAAGTTGACAATAACGGAGAAGAAACTATCATAGGGGAAAAAATATTTGATCCAGAAAAGGTATATAAAAATGAATTTGCTTAAGCTTGGAATACCAAAGGGAAGCCTACAGGATGCCACAATCAAACTATTTCAAAAATCAGGATGGGATATCTCTATCACCGATCGGAATTACTTTCCTGAAATAAATGATAAGGCTCTTGCATGCTCAATCCTGAGGGCTCAGGAAATGCCAGCCTATGTAGAAAACGGAACTATTGATGTAGGCCTTACTGGTAGAGATTGGAAAGAAGAAAATGAATCAGATGTTGTTATTGTTGCTGATTTAATCTATTCCAAGCAGAGCCAAAGACCTGCCAGATGGGTTTTAGCGGTGTCTGCTGACTCCGACATCAAGAAATTGTCTGATCTTAATGGTAAAGTGATAGCAACAGAATTAGTTAACTTTACCAGAAAATACTTCGCCCAAAAAGGGATCGATGTTAAAACTGAATTCTCATGGGGAACAACAGAGGCCAAGGTTACAGCAGGTTTGTCAGATGCTATTGTAGAGGTTACTGAGACGGGTAGCACTATCAAAGCCCATGGATTGAAGATTATCCACGAACTGATGCAATCAAACACCATACTTATCGCAAATAAAAAATCCTGGGAAGATCCATGGAAGAGGACTAAGATAGAGAATATCGCATTACTCCTCAAAGGGGCCTTAAGGGCTGAAAATATGGTAGGCCTAAAGATGAATATACCCAAGGAACGGTTGGATGGTATAATCTCATTGCTTCCGAGTATTACATCTCCAACTATGGCAAATCTATTTCAATCTAACTGGGTATCGGTTGAGGTAATGATTCATAAAGAAAAGGTGAGGAAACTTATCCCTCAATTAATAAAGCAGGGAGCAAAAGGTATAATTGAATATCCTTTAAATAAGGTAATTTAACTATGTGGAAACCATTTAGAAGCACAAGTATTGCACTAATTTTTATCTCTTTTGCTGTTATCCTGACTGGTTGCGCGAAGGATAAAGCCCTTATAAAGAGGCAATCCCTGGCAAAGCAAAATCTGGGGAAATCCTTTTTAGCACAGGGAAATTTTACAGCTGGTCTTAATGAACTCCTAAAGGCAGAGGAACTT
Source organism: Deltaproteobacteria bacterium (assembly GCA_019308645.1). The sequence continues at coordinate 1,708 of JAFDHR010000125.1, read as the reverse complement.
GACCCTGAAAACCCAGAAATACACTACAATTTAGCCCTTGGCTACAGATTTATAGATTTGCACAGCAAGTCTATTACACATTTTAAAAAGGCGATCGAGCTAAGACAAAATTTTTCTGAGGCTTACAATGACCTTGGCAATACATATTTAATTCTTTCTAAGTTCGACCTTGCTATAACATGCTTTGAAAAGGCCCTTGGAAATCCCGTTTATTCTACACCCCATTTTGCTTATAATAACCTGGGCCAGGCATACTATAAAAAAGGTGAGTATAAAAAGGCTGTAGAAAGCTATTTAAAGGCAATAAAACGCCAACCTTCTTTCAGCAGGGCCTTCCATAACCTTGGAATTACCTATGAGGCTATGAATGAATGGGAAAAGGCCGTAGGCGCCTATAAAGAATCGATACGATATGCGCCCAAAGATCCTAGATCCCATTTCGAGCTTGGCAAGCTCTACCTAAAACGTAACAAACCATCTCTTGCTGTTGAACAATTTGAAGAAACCATAAGGTTAGACAAAACCAATACCTTTGCTCCTGAGGCAAAACACCTATTAGGGAAAATAAAATAAGATTATGAAAATTGCATCCAGAGCTATAGATTTTCGCTCCTTCATTGTTATGGATGTGTTGGAGAGGGCAAGCGTCCTTGAAAGGCAGGGTCAAGATATCATTCATCTTGAGGTAGGTGAGCCAGATTTTGACACACCGCAATGTATAAAAGAAGCCGGAATCAAGGCCATCAGAGAAGGAAAAACCCACTATACTCACTCGCAAGGAATAGCTGAGTTGAGAGATGCCATCTGTCAGCATTACATGGACAAGTATGCTGTTAATGTAAACCCTGAGCAGATCATTATCACATCTGGTACATCGCCGGCGATGCTATTGATCTTTTCGACTTTCTTGGAATCAGGAGATACAATTATTGTCTCTAATCCGTATTATCCGTGCTACCCTAATATTATCAACTATGTTGGTGGAAATTGCGTATTTGTAAATACTCAAGAGGATGATGGGTTTCAATTCCGTCCGGAAGAGGTTGCCCAAAAGATATCAGCCCAAACTAAGGGAATCCTTATAAACTCTCCCTCAAATCCTGTCGGAAATCTCCTTTCAGCTGATAGAATGAAACGTATCGCTGATCTTGGGACATATATCATCTCTGATGAGATATATCATGGCCTGGTATATGAAGGTAAAGAGCACACGATTTTAGAGTATACAGATAAGGCATTTGTTTTGAATGGCTTCTCAAAACTCTATGCCATGACAGGTTGGAGGCTCGGATATGTGATTGCACCAAAAGACTTTGTCAGGCCTATGCAAAAAATGCAACAAAACTTTTTTATCTCAGCAAGCAGTGTCTCCCAGTGGGCAGGCCTCGCAGCTCTCAGTGGAGCAGAGGAAGATGTTGAAAGGATGAGAACCATATTCGACCAAAGGAGACATTACATAGTCAAAAGGCTCAGAGAACTCGGTTTTGGAATCAGTATTGATCCTGTTGGAGCATTTTATGCCCTCGCTAATGCAAAACATCTGTCCAATAATTCCTACGAGCTGGCGTTTGAGATACTCGAGAAAGCAGGAGTGGGTGTTGCACCAGGAATCGATTTTGGAAGTAATGCTGAAGGATATCTCAGATTTTCCTATGCAAACTCCCTTGAAAATATCACCGAAGGACTCCTAAGGATAGAGCAATTTTTA
>JAFDHR010000124.1 GCA_019308645.1 Deltaproteobacteria bacterium | reverse complement strand
AATATGCGAAAGAATAAGAACCGGGGGTATCAAAAACTAAGGGTTTGGAATGATGCAATTGATTATTACGTGAAGACGTGCGATGTCTTTCGTGGATTTCCCTTCGAATTGAAGCGGGTGACCGCACAGTCCATAGCTTCAAGCGATTCCGTGCATAGAAACATTTCTGAGGGGTATTGCAGGCGCTCGATACGCGAATATCTTAACTTTCTCAACATAGCACTTAGCTCACTTGGTGAATCAGTTTCAGGGCTTCATGCCTATCGGAAATCGAAACAAATAACAGAAGAGGAATTTCAAGAATTGGATAGATTATCCTACAAACTGGAAAATGGGTTACTAAGACTGGTAGAAAGTCTGGAGCAAAAAAGAGAGAGAGGAGAGTGGACCGATCATCTGATGGTGAAGGAAAGCAATGCGATATATGGCAGTGAATAATCCAATACTCCATTACTCCATTTTCCTATGGCGAATTACAACCTTTAGGATCAGACGTGAGCAAGTTGATATTGTTAGGTGAAACATGATTAAAACATACCTTAAGGCGTTAAGGCTTCCATTTCTGGCAGGTTCAATAATACCCGTAATTACTGCTGCTGCCTTTGCTTTTCACAGGGGATCATTTTCCCTTCTCCCTTTAGTAATTGCCATCATCGGTGTCGGAGCGCTTCATCTGGGTTCAAATCTGCTCAATGACTACTATGACTCTAAGGGGAGTGACCCTATTAATATCAAGCTTACACCATTCAGTGGTGGAAGCAGGGTAATCCAGGAAAAAGAGTTACAACCCAATACTATCCTTGCCCTATCTATTGTATTTTTTTCCATTGGGATAATATGTGGGCTCTGGTTTACCCTCTGGGGCCGGCCCTATGTTCTGTTGATTGGACTTTCCGGTCTTTTAGCTGGTTGGGCATATTCGAGCCCACCCTTTAGCCTTATGTCTCATGGCTTAGGTGAGACCTTGATCTTTTTCGCCTTTGGCCCTTTAATCACCTTAGGCACCTATTATGTTATTACTAACACCCTTTCCTGGCCTGCATTTGTACTTGGAATCCCTAACGGATTCCTTATAATGGCCGTTATCTGGATAAATCAGTTTCCAGACTATCAGGCCGATAAAAAAGCCAATAAAAAAAACCTGGTGGTAAGACTTGGTCTCAGCAAGGCGCGCTATGTATATAGCCTGATGATGCTCCTTCCTTTCCTGGTCATTATTCTCCTCATCTATTCAATAAAGCTTCCTTTCCTTGTACTATTTTCATTAGGAGCCTTTTTCTTGGCCAGCAGGGCAATACAAATACTGTGGACGAGATACCGTTCCTTTCAAGACATTATCCCAGCGCAGGCATTGACTATTCAAACACTTATTTCTATGGGTCTCCTTATCTCCGGGGCACTCTTTATCAGCAGAATTATCGGTGTATAATATGTCTAAAAGGGGTTTAATCTTTACATCAGCGCTATTAATTATTATCCTTTTCTCATTCATGGCCCTTTACTTCGGGTATTTCTTGGTAAGCCCTGGAGGTATTGATAAAAAAGAGGTGGTCTTTATAGTGAAAAAGGGGAGCGGACTCAGGGCAGTTGCGAATGAACTCCGAAGAAAAAGGCTTATCAAAAGCAACAATTTGTTTATTCTCTGTGCTATCCTGAAAGGAGGAACAAAAGATATAAAGGCAGGAGAATACAGCCTTAACCAGTCGATGTCCCCGGTAAGAATATTTAATATTCTGTCAACCGGTGCAATCAAGACCTACACCTTAACAATACCTGAAGGACTTACCGCTAAACAAATAGCTGATGTACTGGCTAAAAAAAATCTAATTAAAATAAATGAATTTATCCCCTTAGTTATGGATAAAACCCTTGCAGTCTCTTACAAAATTGATGGAACAAGTTTAGAGGGTTATCTTTTTCCTGACACCTATGTAATAAGCAGGGATACAGGCGCACGGGAATTAATTGACCTAATGATTAAACGTTTCCAGAGAATCTTTTATGCCCTGATAAAAGATCAGGAATCCACCACAGGCAAACTGTTGCCAGCAAAGGATATCGTCACTCTTGCCTCAATTGTTGAAAAAGAAGGTGGCCGTGCCGAGGAAAAGCCAATTATTGCATCAGTTTTTTTTAACCGACTTAAAAAGAGGATGAGGCTTGAAAGTGATCCAACGGTTATCTACGGCCTTAAAAATTTTGATGGAAACCTGAAAAAAAAGGATCTTCGCACCCCGGGCCCTTACAATACATATCTTAATTACGGGCTCCCTCCTGGGCCTATCGCCAACCCTGGCAGAGAGTCCTTAATGGCAGTAATAAAACCCGCAAAGACTAATTACCTTTACTTTGTGGCTAAAAATGATGGGAGTCATCATTTCTCTGCTTCCCTATCAGAACATAATAAGGCGGTTTACCGGTATCAAAAGAGACGCCGTTCTATATCGAGCAACAAGAAAAAATAATAATCTTTAAAAGGAGGGTACAATGGAACACAATTTTAAAAAAGTATTAACAATCATTTCTCTTCTCATTTTATCTAGCATCTTTTTGATCTCAGGATGTTCAGAAGCAATCAAAACCCTTGATCAGGGGATAAAGGGGCCACAACTTATTGTTAATCCCGGCACTGTTCGCCTGGGTGTTGCTAAGATGAAGGGCACAAAGATCGTCTTCAGCGGTTCGGGTTTTGAGCCAGGTGATAGTGTATTCATAAAACTCCTGAACGTCCCAGTTAATGGAAAAAAGGTTGATCTATCAGTAGCAGCTGCTGATGTAGATAAAAATGGGACATTTAATGCTAAGGTAGGAATATTGACCAAGATCTCTGATTTCCTGAGGGCCAAACTTGGATCAAACGAAAAGATGGAAACCATTATAATTATAACAGGGCCACCTATGCCTGCCAGTGCATACACTGCTCGGGCAGTAAGCATGCTTTCAGATAAAAAGGCTGAATGCACCCTGAATGTAAAGGGTCCCTCACTGATAGATAGATTAAAAGACTGGCTCGGTACTCTGCTTGGAAAGATTGTAAAAAAATAGATACCCACGGGCTCACGCCCGGTTTCCTCTGCAAATTTTGATAGAGAACATGAATGTAATATTAACCGCAGACCCACACAGACTTGTAGCTCCGCCTTGCGGAGCTACAAGCAGTCATCCACCTCCGGCGGATTTGATGGAATAGATATCAATGAAATGACACAGTTCTCTGTAAATCTATGCATTCAAAAAACTTAAATAATAAGATTCGTTTTCACCCCGTCCGTAGGGCTGAAAACTTTTCTCTGCCAATGCCTGCCCTTTTAAATGCAAAGACTATTTACTGGGGTCGGCAGAGAAAAAAGTCTGTATTAATCTGTGTGAGTCTGCTGCTGATTATGCAAATCCATTACCCTAAAATCTTATAACTACACACAGGAGAAAAGGATGAAGGTAAATAAGATAGATCATATATCCATTGCGGTAAAAAATCTGGATGAGGCTCGGAAAATTTGGGAACCCATTCTGGGAAAGCCAGGGCCCGATGATCCCTATGTGGATGAGTTAGAAAAGATCAGGGTTGCACGATATTGGTTGGGGGAAATAGGCTTTGAGTTAATGGAATCAACCACTCCGGATGGGGATGTAGCCAAGTTTATCGAGAAAAGAGGCGAGGGTGTGATGCTCATTAGTCTTAATGTGGACAACACCCGAGAGGCCATGGATGAGTTGAAAGCTAAAGATTATCCCTTTATTGGAGGGGCCAGGCCCTTTAAGGATTGTGAATTCGCCTTTATTCATCCAAAGGCAGTAAATGGCGTTCTCCTTGAATTGATCGATTATAAATGGGATGAGTTAAAGAAGTAGTTTCGTAGAATTAACAGGATTTAGATCTTTAATAAGCCAGTTTCGATGAGCTTCGCTGCCAGGTTATATATATCCAGCTTATCTCTTTCCTTACATATCCCTAAATATGTAACGAGAAACAGAAACTTGTCCTTCTCTACCTAAGAGAATTCGGTAACACTTACTCTAATGTTTGAATAGCCAGCAAGAGCCCCTACTAGGGGCTTGTCTTTTCCATCCGGGTCAAAGAAAGCTTTACGCTTACCACTATGAAACATTACCATAACATTCAATGAAAAACTGTATATCCAGATACTGAGCGAATTACTCCTCCTCCTGATGCATCGTGTGTGCTTTTTATTTCTAAATTATGCGGCTGTTGTTTACCTGGAACAACTATACTTGTGACACCGGTAGATTCTTTAAAGCCGTGAGCATACAGCTGGCCAATGTTATGAAGTCATTGATCACATTCAAACATAAAGTAACTCTGTGCCGCTGTATAGGCATTTTTACTGTCTGATACGCATATAGATATATAGCTTCGTTCTCTATATGTGTTATATGAGGGAATAGCGATAGCTGCCAGGATACCAATAATGCCAATTACAATTATAAATTCAATTAGTGTAAAACCCCCTTCTTTTTCCTTTCTCTCTTTTTTGGCCATAAAATTTTCCACTAATTGAATTTTATCGGAAGTACCTTTTCAGAAAAGAAGTATAGGGTGAAATAGCCTTATCTGTCAAGGAAAAGACGTCATAACATAGGGTGGTCTTGAATTATCAGGAGGACTTGTAGGGGCAAGCTTACACCTCGGCCTCTAAGGTGAAAGAGTTCTGATATTTTTATGCAATGTTGCCAGAATACCCCGTGCTGTGCACGGGGATGAATGGCTCTTTCTGGGGGTTTGGGGGATGTGTTCCTCCAAGATAAATTAGAGTTTCCTTTTTGATGCCCCGCCTTGTAGGCGGGGAGCTTCACTTATCTGCTTTCTTATCTCTTTAATGAACCTCTCTCCGCCTTCGGTATTAGTGATTACACGAATCTCCATCCCTTGAAAAGCGCTCAAATCAGCACATGCAGTGCTGCACCCCTCTACCGCCAAAATAAACCTAACACCTTCACTTTCAGGTTTAACAAACTCTACTTTATCATGTAAGCTTTCTTGTATGTGCTTTACCAGGGCAACCCGATCATATTCAGGGTTGCAACCACCACAATACTTAAGGCTCACTTTCACCGTCATATCCGCATTGCTATTCAATGCCACAGAGCTTTTTTGCCGCCCTTTGTTTCTCTTGCATGTTAATACGTCGGGAGATCATGATTCTTTGTGCCTGGGGAGAGCCCGCCCCATGCATGGATTCTGTCAGATAATTTGTCGCTGCAGTCCCTAATGTAAGGTTTTCAATGAGCCTTAGAATTCGCATCCGATATTCAGTGGGGATATCTGCCCTTCCTTTATAATACTTATCCATCCATTTCCCCACTGTGTCTGACTTGAAATCCTTTTCAGACGGCAGTGTTGCCAATAGCCCACCAGCTATATCCTGTGCAAGCCGGGCCATCTCATAGGGAAAACGGGTCACATTTTGCTTGTGTACATTGGCGAGTAAGGTATCGACATAGTATGTCCCGCTTGGCTCCTTATGCCCTTCCGATGCGCAGGCTATAGCGCCGCAGTAAAGGGTCTCATTCAGGTGGTTCATCTCCACAACCTTGTCTTTGATGTGGGAGGCCTTTTCAACACCGTTATACTCTGCAGCTGTCTGGGCAGCGCCTATCAGGACATCTCCCACCCCTACCTTACATGCATAACTCTGCCGGTGATACGCGGCAAATTGCTCTACCAGTTGCCTTGAAAAATCATACTCTTTATACATGAAAACCCTTTCCCAGGGAACAAAAACATTGTCGAAAATAACCAATGCCTCATGCCCCCCAAAAAACAGATTGCCCCTATCAATTGTTCCGTTCTCTAACTTTCTCGTATCACACGATTGACGCCCTATTATATATGTTATTCCTTCAGTATCGCTGGGCAATGCAAAAGAGATAGCATAATCCTTGTCTGGTTCTCTCAATGTGATGGTCGGCATAACGATAATTTCATGAGAGTTAACTGCTCCTGTCTGATGTGCCTTCGCCCCACGGACTATGACACCGTCTTGCTTTTCTTCTACCACGTGCATAAACATATCCGGATCTGCTTGCTTATGTGGCGGCAAAGATCTATCTCCTTTTGTATCAGTCATTGCCCCACAGCATGTCAGGTCATTGTCTTGAACATATTCCAGATACTTTACAAAGCGGGTGTGGTATTCTGTGCCGTATTTTCTATCAATATCAAAGGTAGTCATATCTAATGCATTGATGGAATCCATTCCCACGCATCTCTGAAAGCAGCATCCTGTTTCACGACCCAGCAATCTTCCCATCTTGCTTTTCTTCACTAAATCCTCAATGCTTTGGTGGATGTGTGTAAACCGATTAACCTTTTTACCCGTAATATGGGAGGTGGCGGTCATAATATCTTCATGCTCCGGGCGGTGGGCCAGGTCGTAAGTCTTGGCAACGGCGTTCATGGATGGTCGAATAATGGGGTCATCAACCACATTTTCTATGCGCTTTCCAAACATATAGACCACCAGATTCAAGCGCTTGAGGCTTTCCTCATATTGTTCTGCAGTCATCACGGACATTGAAGGGCTCCTTTTTTTATATACTTTTTTTATTTGCTGAATAAATCCTACTATGAAATGAAAATTTTATCATAGCATTTTTTACTTCTAGGTGTCTATATAACCCAAGATCTTAAAATTTATGTCAAGTTTTATCACGCTGCTTTTTTAAGATAAACACCTGTATCAATTAATTGATCGATCTCCCTATCTACTCTATC